>DATNJF010000259.1:0-8237 GCA_035604035.1 Allostellaceae bacterium
GATCTCGATCCAGGACAGCGAGCCCGCTTCCGCCGACCACATCGCCGGCTACCAAGGCGCCTTCGCGCGCAAGCGTGCGCTCGCCGCCGAAGTCGTCAACCTGAAGATTCCGCTGACCATCAACGCCGTGATGCACCGCGCCAACATCGATCGCATCGAAGATATGGTGATGCTGGCGCTTGCGCTCGGCGCCAGCCGCGTCGAGATCGCGCATGCGCAATATTACGGCTGGGCGCTGAAGAACCGCGCCACGCTGATGCCGACCGCCGAGCAGGTCAAGCGCGCGGCAGGCGCGGTCGAGGAGCTGCGCCGGCGGCACCACGGTGAGATCGTCATCGATGCCGTCATCCCCGATTATTACGCGCGGCTGCCGAAGCCTTGTGTCGGCGGCTGGGGACGGCGTTCGCTCAACGTGACGCCGGCGGGCAAGGTGCTGCCGTGCCACGCCGCCGAGTCGATCCCCGGCCTCGAATTCTGGTCGATACGCGAGCATTCGCTGGCCGACATCTGGGCGGATTCGCCGGCCTTCAACGCCTTCCGCGGCACCGACTGGATGCAGGCGCCGTGCCGAAGCTGCGCGCGGCGCGATATCGATTTCGGCGGCTGCCGTTGCCAGGCCTTCGCACTGACCGGCGACGCGCGCGCAACCGACCCGGTCTGCCATCTCTCGCCGCGGCATGATGAAGTCGCCGCGCTCGCGGCGGTGCGGGACGACGCGCCTTACGTCTATCGGCAGATGTGACCGGCTTGCCGGTCTGCTTCAGCAGCGCCGGCTTGGCTTTTTCCTTGTCTCTCGTCGCTTCGGGCGGATTTTCGATTTGGCTTCGCATTGCAACAGGCTAAAATCACCTGTCGCCAGCGGGCGGCGCCACCGCGACTTTCAGCCGGCCGCGCCAACGGAACGCCGAGCATGACGGAACTGTTCATCAACGGCAAAACCTACGAGGTCGACGTCGAGCCCGATACGCCCTTGCTGTGGGTGCTGCGCGACACGATCGGGCTGACCGGCACGAAATACGGCTGCGGGATCGCCCAGTGCGGCGCCTGCACTGTCCACATCAACGGCGTCGCCACGCGTTCGTGCCAGGTCCCGGTCGGCACGCTGGGCGCCGAGGAGATCACCACCATCGAGGCGCTGGCGGCGCAGGGCAAGCTGCATGCGGTGCAGAAGGCCTGGCTCGAATTCGACGTGCCGCAATGCGGCTACTGTCAAAGCGGAATGATGATGGCGGTGGCGGCGCTGCTCAAACAGAAGCCTAAGCCGACGGATGCCGATATCGACGCGGCGATCACCAATATCTGCCGTTGCGGCTCCTATCAGCGCGTCCGCGCCGCCATCCATGCCGCCGCCGAGGCGTGACGGCGAGGTGCGGGGATGCGCACTGTCAGAACCCTCCTGCTGCTGATCTTGGCCGGCGCCGCGGCGGTGCCGGCGGCTGCAGCAGCAGCCGAGCAAGTCGATCTCCTGCTGGTGCTGGCGGCCGACGTGTCGCGCAGCGTCGACAACGCCAAATTCCAGCTGCAACGCGAGGGCTATGCCGCCGCCATCTCCGATCCGCGCGTGCTCGATGCCATTCGCTCGGGCCGCAACGGCCGCGTCGGACTGACCTTCGTCGAGTGGTCGGGCGCCGGCTCGCAGCGGGTCCTGATCGACTGGACGACCATCGGCGATGCCGAATCGGCCAGGGGTTTCGGCGACCGCCTGTTGGAGGCGCCACGGTCGTTCGCGGATCGCACGTCGATCAGCGGCGCCATCGAATTCGCCATGGGGCAGCTCGCCCGCGCCCCCTATGAACCGGCTCGCCGCACCATCGACATTTCCGGCGACGGCACCAACAATGCCGGCGGGGACGTGACGGTGGCGCGCGACAAAGCCATTGCCCAAGGCGTCACCATCAACGGTCTCGTCATCCTCAGCGAGACGCCACTGGCTTGGAATCCCGACCACACCAATCCACCGGGCGGCCTGCAAAATTATTATCGCAACAATGTCATCGGCGGCCCCGGCGCCTTCGTCCTGGTGGCGGAAAACTTCAACTCGTTCGGCCGAGCCATCGTCAAGAAGATGATCGCCGAGGTGGCACAGGCGGGCGCGAGGCCATCGCTTCATGCCTCGGTGCGTTGACGGCCGGGGTCCGCCGCAAGCACCAGGCGGCCTTGGGCAGCCCCCGGCGGCGTCTCGGGTGGGCCGCTTTTAGCCTTTTGCAGCAACACTTTGACCCGGCCCGCCGCGGCCGCGGCCACGAAAGCGACACAGATGTCGGGCATGGTTGCCACTCACCTGCCGAACCGCTTATTCGATCGGCCCAGCGAACATCGGAAACGCATCCTGTGACCGCGGCTACTGGCTTGAAACGCCTCGCGATTGCCGTTGCTACCGTGGTCGCGGCGGTGTTCCTCACGCTGATGGCGCTGTCCTTTCTCATCCCGGCCGCATCGGTACGCGACGCGGTCGCCAAGGAGATCCACGCGGTCACCGGCCTCGATCCGGTGCTGCGCGGCGACATCGCCGTGTCGCTGTTTCCCTCCGGCACCGTCAGTTTCCGCAACGTGCTGCTCGGCGACGACCAGACCGGCGAGTCCGCTCTGACTGCCGACGAGTTGATCGCCCATCTGCGCTATTTTCCGCTGCTCGCCGGGCGGATCGAGATTGCCGACGTGGCACTGGTGCGACCGGCGATCACCGTAACACTCCTGCCCAACGGCCAATCGAACTGGTCGGGATTGATGCGATCGCTGGCCCGCGCGCTCGAACCCAATCCCGGGCGCACCGGATCGTTCTCGGAGATCGGCATCCACGACGGCACTGTCGTGGTCCACGGTCAACACGCCGGAAACGATTTCACCGACCGGCTCGATGGCGTGGATTTCCAGCTCGCCTGGCCGTCGATCTCGCGCAGTTTCGGTGCCAACGGCCGCTTCGTGTGGCATAACGAACCGGTCGACGCGAGCCTCACCCTCGGCGATTTCCTGGCGGCGTTGAACGGCGAGCGCTCGGGCGTCAAGCTCCGGCTGTCCGGCGCGCCGGTGAAATTCGCCTTCGACGGCACCACGAGCGATCAGCCGACGCTCAAGGTCGACGGCACGCTGAGCGTGGAAGCTCCCTCGCTGCGCGACGCTTTGCGCTGGATGGGGACCAGCGAGTTGCCGTTCGGCGGCTTCGGGCGCTTCGCGCTGCGGGCGCAGAGCAGCCTCGCCGGCGGCCTGATCTCGCTCTCCGGCGTCAATGTCGAACTCGACGGCAATGCCGCCGAAGGCGTGATTACGCTTTCGACCGACAATCGCAACGTGCAGGGCACGCTCGCGGTCGACGCGCTCGATCTGACGTCCTATGTGTCCGGAATTCGCCTCTTAGCCGCGAACGAACGCGCCTGGGATCGACTGCCGATCGCGCTCGAGGGCTTCGCCGACATCGACCTCGATCTTCGGCTCTCGGCCGCCAGCGTCAAGATCGCGGACGCGCAACTGGGCCGAACGGCGGTCGCCGCCAATATCCGCCACGGCAAGCTCGACCTGACGATCGGAGAATCGCAAGCCTTCGGCGGCATCGCCAAGGGCTCGCTCGGGCTCGCCAGCGCCAATGGCGGTGTCGCGGTGGCCTCGCATTTGCAATTCGTCGATGTCGATCTCGAAAACTGCCTCGGCCAGGTGTTCGGGATTCGCAAGCTCGCGGGCCGCGGCAATCTGGCGCTCAACATCGAGGGATCGGGAGCCTCCGTGCTCGGCGTGACCAACTCGCTCAACGGCACGGCAAGCCTCACGGCCCATAACGGCGCGCTCGCCGGCATCAACGTCGAGCAATTGCTGCGCCGGCTCGAGCGCCGGCCGCTGTCCGGCAACGGCGACTTCCGCAGCGGGCGTACCCCGTTCGACCAGCTTACGCTCAGCCTCAAGATCGAACAGGGCGAGGTGTCCATCGAAGACATGCATCTCGACGGTCCGGCGGTGCGGCTTGCGGTCGGCGGGCAAGTCTCCGTTCCCGCGCGCGATCTCGATCTCAAGGGGGTCGCGACCCTGGTCTCGAACGCAACCGCCAACGAGTTCGACCTGCCGTTCGTCGTCCAGGGCCAATGGGACGACCCGATCATGCTGCCCGACCCGCAGAGCTTGATCCGCCGCTCGGGGGCGGCCGCGCCGCTGCTTGACGCCATCAAGGCCCGCAACGCCGGCGCCGCGGTCCGCTCGGTGATCGACAAGCTATTTGCGGCACCAGGCGCCGCCACCGCGCCAAAGCCGGCGACACCCAACAGTCCGAACTAGCTCATCATCGCACTCACACCCGCGCCGGCGCGCCCCGCGTGCCGCTGAGCTTGGCAAGCAGCGAAGCGGCGATCACCGCGATGCCGACCACGCCGACCATGATGCTGCACACGGCGTTGATCTCCGGCTTCACCCCGAGGCGGACCTCGGAATAGATGCGGATCGGCAGCGTGGTCGCGCCCGGCCCGGTCGTGAAGCTGGCGATGACGAGATCGTCGAGCGACAGCGCGAAGGCAAGCATCCAGCCGGCGGCAATGGCCGGCAGGATCAGCGGCAAGGTCACCGCGAGAAACGTGCGCAGCGGCGAGGCACCGAGATCCATCGCCGCCTCTTCAAGACTCATGTCGAAGTCGATGAGCCGCGCCTGCACGATCACGGTGACGAAGCACATAGCGAGGGTGGTGTGCGCAATGGCGACGGTCCAGAAACCGCGATCGACGGCGACGGCGACGAACAGCAGCAGCAGCGACAGCCCGGTGATGATTTCCGGCAGCACCAGCGGCGCGGTGCTCAGCGCCGCGAGCAATGCCCGGCCGCGGAAGCGACCAAAGCGCGCAAGCGCGAAGCCGGCGAGAGTGCCCAGGATCACGGCTCCAGTGGCGTTCATGGCGGCGATCTTCAGCGACAGCAAGGCGGCATCCATGATCTGTGCATTGCCGAACAGCTCGTCGTACCACTTGAGCGTCGGTGAATGCGCGGCGTCCCACACGGTTACCAGCCGGGAGGCATTGAACGAGTAGACGATCATGGAGAGGATCGGCACGTACAGGAACGCAAAGCCGAACGCCAGCATGGTCGGCAGCAGCAGCGAGCGCCGGATCTTCATGGTGCGGCCTCGAGCTCTCGGCTGCGGTAACGCTGGAAGACGATGATGGGTCCGAGCAGAATGATCAGGATCACGATCGCCACGGCGCTGGCGACCGGCCAGTCGCGATTCTCGAAGAATTCATCCGACAATACCCGCCCGATCATGAGCTGACTTGAAGGGCCCAGCAGCGATGGAATCACGTATTCGCCGACCGCGGGTATGAACACCAGCAATGCCCCGGCCACCACGCCCGGCAACGACAGCGGCCAGGTGACTCGCCAGAAGGCCCTCGATGGCGGCGCGCCCAGATCCGCAGCGGCTTCGAGCAGCGAGCGATCATGCTTTTCCAGGTTGGAGTAAAGCGGCAGGATCATGAAAGGCAAATACGAGTAGACGATGCCGACGTACACGGCCACGCGGCTGGCGACCATCGGAATCGGCTGTCCGATCAGATGTAGGCTCATGAGCAGGTTGTTGATCAGCCCGTCGTCCTTGAGCAGCCCGATCCAGGCATAGACGCGCAGCAAGAAGGACGTCCAGAAGGGGAGGATCACGAGCATCAGCAGCAGATTGCGGCGCGCCGGCGCGGCGCGCGCGATGCTCAAAGCCATGGGATAGCCTATTAGCAGGCACAAGATGGTGGATACGGCTGCCACCTTCAAGGAATAGAGGAACGAGTCCAGGTACAACGCGTCGCTGAACAGAAAGTGATAGTTGGCGAGATGCAGCTGAATCGAAAGCACGCGCTCGTGTGTCCACGACAACAGCGGCGCATAGGGCGGCATGGCAAGCAGTGCTTCGGAAAACGATATCTTCAGCACGATCAGGAAGGGAATAAGGAAGAACAGCAGCAGCCACGCGAGCGGCACGGCACTGACCGCCGTACGCGCGAAGCTGCGCGGGCGCAGGAGCTGCCGGAAGCTGCGCAATCGCGCCATCATGTCAGGTCGGCATCTCAGGTACTGCCGATGACCGGGCTGGAAGCGTCCCACGACAGGTACACCGGCAGGTCGCGGCTGAAGCTCTCCTCGGGCTTGCGCGAGCTGTTGGCAACCGTGGCGCGCACGTCCAGGCCGGACTCCAGACGCACCAGAAACACCGACAGCTCTCCCAGATATGCGATCTCGCGGATCACGCCACGCGCCCAATTATCCGCGGCCTGCGGCGGCTCGCGCGACAGCGTGATCTTCTCCGGCCGCACGGCCACCCACATCGGCGCATCCGGCGGCGCGCTGATGCCGTGATCGATCAGCACCGCCGCAGGTAAATCGCTGCATTGCACGCGCACATAATCGGGCTCATCCTCGATAAGGCGGCCCTCGAATAGATTGACCGAGCCGATGAAGTCGGCGACGAAGCGGGTCGCCGGAAACTCGTAGATCTGCCGCGGCGTTCCGATCTGCACGATCCGGCCATGATTCATGACACCAATGCGCGTCGCGAGTGTCATGGCCTCCTCCTGATCGTGCGTCACCACCATGAAGGTGACTCCGAGCTGCTGCTGGATGTTGATGAGCTCGAACTGGGTATGTTCGCGCAGCTTGCGGTCCAGGGCGCCGAGCGGCTCATCGAGCAGCAGCAGCTTGGGGCGTTTGACCAGGGCGCGCGCGAGCGCGACCCGCTGGCGCTGGCCGCCCGAGAGCTGATGCGGTTTGCGCTTCAGATAGGGGCCCATGCGGACGATCTCGAGAATCTCGCCGACGCGGCGGCGGATCTCGGCCTTGCCCAGATGCTCCTGCTCGAGACCGAAGGCTACATTGCGCTCGACCGACATATGCGGAAACAGCGCGAAGGACTGGAACATCATGTTGACCAGCCGCTCGTAGGGCGGCACGGCCGCGAGGTCCTGGCCGTCGATCAGCAGGCGGCCGGCGCTCGGAGTCTCGAAGCCCGCCAGCAGCCGCAGCAGCGTGGTCTTGCCGCAGCCCGAGGCGCCGAGCAGGCAGAAGATCTCGCCACGTTCGATCTGCAGCGAGACCTCATCGACCGCCACGAAGTCGCCGAAGCGCTTGCTGACCCGTTCGATCTCGACATAGGCGGCCATCACTGTCCGGTCTTGAAGCGCGTCCAGCTGCGGTTGAGCTCGCGCGTATAGGCCAGACTGTGTGCCGCATTCGGGTAGAGGTGCGCCTTTTGCTCATCGCTCGGATAGACGCCGCGATCGTTGTAAACCGCCGGGTCGATGCGGCCGTAGGCGGCGGCATTGCTGGTGGCGTAGTGCATGAGGGCCGAGTTCTTCGCGGCGATTTCGGGTCGCAGCAGGTAATTGATGAACAGATGGGCGTTCTTCGGATGGGGCGCGTCCGCCGGTATCGCCAGCATGTCGAAGAACATGATGGCGCCTTCGCGCGGGATGTTGTACTTGATCTGCACGCCCTTGCCATTGTCGCGGGCCCGGGCCCGGGCCTGGCCGACATCGCCGCTCCAGCCCAGCGCGAGGCAAAGATCGCCGTTGGCAAGATCCTCGATGTAGCGCGAGGAATTGACGTAGCGGATGTAGGGTCGGATCGAGAGCAGCACCTGCTCGGCCGCCTTGAGATCCTCGGGCGCTTCGCTATTGGCATTGCGGCCCAGATAGATGAGTACCGTACCCACCACTTCGTCCGGCGCGTCGAGGATCGAGACCCCGCAATCCGTGAAGTTCTTGACCACCTTGGGATCGTAGAGCATGGCCAGACTGTCGACCGGCGCATTCGGCATGGCCTTGAGGATCTTGGCCTCGCTGTAGCCGATTCCGGATGTACCCCAGAGATAATTGACGCTGTACTGATTGCCGGGATCGTGCACTTCGATGATGTGCGTGATCATCGGGTCGAGATTCTTGAGGTTGGGCAGCAGCGACTTGTCGAGCTTCTGAAACACCCCGGCCTGAATCTGTCGCTGCATGAACGAGGCCGAAGGCACCACCACGTCGTAGCCGGTATGACCGGCGAGCAGCTTGGTCTCCACGACCTCGTTGGAGTCGAACACATCGTAGTTGACCTTGATGCCGTACTCCTGCTCGAACGCCGGAACCACGCTCGGGTCGATGTAGTCCGACCAGTTGTAGACGTTCAGGATCCTCTGATCATCCATGGGGACGCTGCCAGACGCGGCCGCGCTCGGCGCCGATGCGGCCGGCCCCGCAGGAGCCTGGGAGATCGGCGCAGTCTGCCGTCCACAGGCGGCC
>DATNJF010000260.1:0-16886 GCA_035604035.1 Allostellaceae bacterium
GGTTCAGCGTCAGCCGCTGCTGCCGCTCCAATATCTCCAGCATCGCGCCCTCCCGTTCGGCCCCGACGAGCGGCGATGCGAAGCGGCTTTTTTTACGGCGGCGGGTTCGGTTATTCGTACAGAGCTTTCTTGCGCAGCCGAAAAGCGGTTTATGGTGATTGCATCGACCGTTAGGGCGTCAGCAGCATAGCGGCAGTCTGTCGCAGTCGGCAAGCGATGCGCCTCGTTTTCTGCTTGCGCCCTCCCGGAGAAATCCCGAAAACGGCGCGCGTCGTCGCATCCGCCGTCGGGAGGGATAAATGCGCTTTCGAGCGTGGGTTTCGGGTTTGTTGTGCCTTGCGGCATGCTCGTCGACCCCCAGTGACGCGTCAAAGGTGACGCTTCACAATTCCGAGTGGAACCACGTTAACGTTCAGATCGTCATCACGCGCAGCGCCAATTGCGACGATCGCGGGCCGGAATTCGTCGGCTCCCAGGATTTGGTCATGCACAAGGACGAGTCGAAAACCGTCATCGCGCTCAACGGCACTAGCGTCTGCTGGCGGCACGACCGCTTTCCAAACAAGCCGAACCCGGGCGAGTGGTCCGGCTGGAGCCGTGCAATCCCGTTCCCCGGCGAGAACACCACGACCGATTTGTAGGTGGTCAACTCAACCGGGGGCGGAGCCTTAGCTGTTCCCCCAGCACCGTCGCCAGCGCGGCGCCGATCAGCGCCATCGCGAGCAGATCGTGCGGACCGAGGCGCTCGCCGGTCATCAACGCGCTGGCTGATACGGCAACGCAAGGCACGGCGAGCGAGCTGATGCCGCTGACGCTGGCCGGCAAGACCCGCACGATACGGAACCAGGCGAAATAGGCGATGCCGTTCGAGATCACCCCGAGGAACAGCAGCGCCAGCCAATGCACCGGCATGACCGAAGCCAGATCGGGCGGGAAGCTCACGATCAGCCAGATAAAAATCAGCGGGACGAGACCGATCACTAGCTGCCAGAACGCCACGGCTGATGAATTGGCGCGCCAGCGGCGGCGCTTGAGCCAGACTGTGCCCAGTCCGAAAGCCATCGCCGCGACCAGGGCCAGCGCCGCGCCAAGCGGCGCGTTGCGCAGGCTCGATAGATCCTGCGATACCATGCTTACAACCGCGGCGGCGCCAAGCGTCAGCGCGACGAGGCGCGGCGCGGTGAACCGTTCGCCGAGCAACGGGCGGGCAAACAGGCTGGCCCAGATCGGCATCGTGTAGATCAGCATCGAGGTCCGCCCGGGGCTCATCAGATACATGCCCAAGGTCATGCAGATCGGCATGATCGTCATGTAGAGCAGCGCCGTTATAACGAGATCGGGCCAGGCCTCCCGCTCGACCCTAAAGGAAATGCCGGACAGCATCCCTTGGCCTCCCAGGGCCGCGGCGCCGAGTATTTGCACCAGAACTCGCAGGGTTAGGATGTCAAAGCCGCCGAGGGCGATCCCGGTCACCGGATAAGCCACGCCCCAGCTGAACCAGGTTACTGGCAGCAACAGAAACGCCATTTCCTCCCCTTCGCTCGCGCCTCACCCGCGCGACGTGCCGGTATACGTCGCCCGGTTTCCTGTCCTAAGCTAGCCGCTCGTATTGCAGATCAGCCAAGCGCCGGGAGAATTCGATGCAGGTCATCAACGCAATCGCCAAAATCCTCAAGAAGGAAGGGATCGAGTGGCTGATCGGCTACCCGGTCAATCCGATTATCGAGGGCGCGGCCCAGGAGGATATTCGCACGATCATGGTGCGCCAGGAGCGTATCGGCCTGCATATGTGCGACGCGGTTGCCAAGACCAGCTCGGGCGACAAGATCGGGGTCTTCGTGATGCAGCACGGGCCTGGCACCGAGAACGCGTTTGGCGGCGTCGCGCAATCCTACGGCGATTCCACTCCGGTGGTGGTGCTGCCGGCCGGTTATGCGCGCAATATCAATCAGGTTCACCCGAACTTCAACGCCGCGCTCAATTTTCGGCACGTCACCAAGTCGTCCGAGCAGGTGACCGTCGCCGAGGCGACGGTCGAAGCACTACGCCGGGCCTTCACCCAGGTGCGCAACGGACGCCCCGGCCCGGTTTTGGTCGAATTCCCCACCGATATTCTGCGCGCCGAAGTCCCGGATGAGCTCGTCGCCGAATACAAGGCCGCGCCGCGGTTGAAGAGCGGCCCCGACCCGCAATCGGTCTCGAAGATCGCCGAGGCGCTGGTTGCGGCGCAGCGGCCGGTCATTCATGCCGGCCAGGGCGTCCATTACGCCAAGGCGTGGCCGCAGCTGAAGGCGCTCGCCGAATTGCTCGAGGCGCCGGTGATGACCACGCTCGGCGGCAAGAGCTCGTTCCCCGAGAGCCATCCGCTGTCGCTCGGCTCCGGCGGCATCGGCATCGGCGAGCATCTCTGGCACTTCCTGCAAAACGCCGACACGATCTTCGGCATCGGCTGCAGCTTCACGCGGACGAGCTTCGGCACCGCGATGCCCAAGGGGAAGAAGATCATCCACGCGACGCTCGACCCCTACGCCATCAACAAGGACGTTCCGGTCGATCTCGCCGCGGTCGGCGACGCCGGTCTGACGCTCGACGCGGTTCTCGAGGAGGTCAAGGACCGCCTCAAAGGCAAGGTGCGCGACCGGCTCGCCGGCGTCACGCGCGAAATCCGCGGCCACCGCGAGGAGTGGATGGGCAAGTGGATGCACCGGCTGACCGCGGACACAACGCCGATTTCGCCCTATCGCGTCGTCTGGGACCTGCTGCACACGGTCGATGTCGACAACACGATCATCACTCATGACGCCGGCAGCCCGCGCGATCAGATCTCGCCGTTCTGGCAGAGCAACAAGCCGCTCTCCTATCTCGGCTGGGGCAAGACCACCCAGCTCGGCTATGGCTTGGGCCTGGCGATGGGTGCAAAGCTCGCCAACCCCGACAAGCTCTGCGTCAATTTCTGGGGCGACGCTGCGATCGGCTTCACCGGTATGGATTTTGAGACCGCAGTGCGCGAGCGGCTGCCAATCCTGTCGATCCTGTCGAACAATTTCTCGATGGCGATCGAGCTGAAGGTGATGCCGATCTCGACCGAGAAGTATCGCTCGACCGACATCAGCGGTAATTACGCCGACTTCGCCAAGGCGCTCGGCGGCTACGGCCAACGCGTCAACGAGCCGGGCCAGATCAAGGAAGCGATCAAGCGCGGCATCCAGAAGACCAAGGACGGCGTGCCGGCCCTCTTGGAATTCATCACCGAGAAGGCGGTCGACGTTTCGCGGTACCCGCAATAGGAGACCGATGGACGTCTACCACATCTGGTTCGACCTCAAGCCGGGCGTTCGCGACACCGAGTTCACCGCGAGCGCCCGTGCCTATCTCGACCGGCTGAGGGAAGGCGGCCACCTTGTTTCCTACCGCATCACCCGGCGCAAGCTTGGCCTCGGCCCGCCGCGGCTGCGCGAGTGGCACGTCACCATCGATTTCGAGAATTTGACGCAGCTGGATACCGCGTTCGGCCAGGTCTCGGCGCGGGCCGACCCGGTCGAAAGCTTCCATCACGCAGTCAATTCCAAGGTCGAGAACGCATTCTTTGCGCTATACCGCGACTTCCCCGATCCGCACCGGGTGACCGGCCAGGAGAAATTCTGAAGGAGGACATCATGCCGCTGCCGCAAGACATCCGCCCCGTCTTCCAGGACATCCAGGACACGCTGATCCGCTCCGACGCGCCGTGGATCGAGCAGACCCCGCTCTCCAAGGTCAAGGTGCTGTGGATCGGCCGCGAAACCGGCACCTGGGCCTCGCTGCATCATTGGAAGAAGGGATATGCCGCCCCGCCGCACAAGCATCTTGGCGGCGCGCATGTGTGGATCGTTTCGGGCAAGCTGCAGGTGCGCGATGGCACGCTCGACGCCGGCGATTATGTCTACGAGCCGTCGGGGGTGCTGCACGACGCGACGACGGCGCTCGAGGACACAACCTACCTCTTCATCGCCACCGGGCCGGTGCTGTTCTTCGACGAGAACGGCTTTACCCGCTACACCAATTGGGAGGTGATGGAGAAGCTTCGCGCCTCGGCCGAGAAGCTGCCGCAAGCCGCGGAGTAGAAGCTCAATCGTGGCGCTCGCGGCTGTCCGTGGGCGCCTCGGCGCGTTCTGACATCCCGTAGTCGCGGATGACTGATGCGATCCGCAGCCGGTAGTCCCGGAACAGCTCGCTGCGGCCTTTTGCCTGGGCCATCCGGTGCGCCTCGACCCGCCGCCATTCGGCGATCGCCGCGTCGTCCCGCCAGAACGACAGCGACAGCACCTTGCCCGGGTCGGTCAGGCTCTGGAACCGCTCGATCGAAATGAACCCGTCGATCTGTTCGAGGCGCGGTCTGAGCGCCGCGGCGATGTCGAGATATTCCTGGCGGCCTTCCTCTTTCGGCCAAACTTCGAAGATCACGGCGTGCATCAAGGGTCTCCCGGCGGCGAGGACACTCAACATACCTGCTAACGCCGTCGAGAGGTTACGATGGCGGCCGAAATGAGGATCGCGCGATGACCACTGACTACGGTGGGCTGATCGGCCGGCTGCGCCAGGTTCTGGGACCAAGCGGCATCCTGACCGACCGCGCCGACACCGACCCTTATTGCGAGGATTGGCGGCGCCTCTATCACGGCAAGACGCCGGCGGTGCTGCGGCCCGCCAACACGGCCGAGGTCGCCGATGCGGTACGGCTGTGCGCGGAGGCCCGCGTGCCGATCGTACCGATGGGTGGCAACACGTCGATGGTCGGCGGCGCCGCGGTCAGCGAGGACGGGTCGCAGATCATCCTCTCGCTGTCGCGCATGAACCGCGTGCGCGGCATCGACCCCGTGGACATGACCATGGAGATCGAGGCCGGCGTCACCCTGAGGGCGGCGCAGATCGCCGCCGAGGAGGCCGACTGCCTGCTGCCGCTATCGATCAACTCGGAGGGGTCGGCGCAGATTGGCGGCGTGCTCGCGACCAATGCCGGCGGCAACAACACGGTGCGCTATGGCAACGCCCGCGACCTTGTGCTCGGTCTCGAGGTCGTGCTGCCCGACGGGCAGGTGTGGAACGGGATGCGGCGCTTGCACAAGGACAACACAGGTTATTGCCTGCGCCAGCTTTTCGTCGGCAGCGAAGGGACGCTCGGCATCATCACCGCGGCGGTGCTGAAGCTCTTTCCGCGGCCGCGCGAGGTCGAGGTCGCGCTCTGCGCGGTCGCCTCGCCCGAGGCGGCGTTGCAGCTCTTCCAGGCCTGCCAGCAGCACGATCCGGCGGCGATCCAAGCTTTCGAATACATGTCGGGCGAGGGGATGGCCCTGGTCGAGCGCTACATCTCCGACGCCAAGCCGCCTCTCAACGCCCCGGCGGCGCATTTTGTGCTCCTTGAGCTGGCGACGCCGCGCGAGGGTGCCGGGCTGCGCGCTGCGCTTGAACAGCTGCTCGCTGTCGCGATGGAAAACGGCATCGTCATCGATGCGGTCATCGCCGAAAGCGGAGCGCAGCGCGCGGCGATCTGGAAACTGCGCGAGGAGCATTCCGAGGCGCAAAAGCGCGCCGGCGCCTCGGTTAAGAATGACATCTCGGTGCCGGTGTCGAAGGTGCCGGAGCTGATCCGCCGCGCGACTGCCGCATGCGAGCGGCTAGTCCCTAGCATTCGCTGCGTGCCCTTTGGCCATCTTGGCGACGGCAACATCCATTTCAATCTCGTGCAGCCCGAGGGCGGTGACGGCGTCGCCTTTCTCGCCCGCGACCACGAGCTGATGGACGCGGTCAACGAGATCGTTCGCGACCTCGACGGCAGCTTCTCGGCCGAGCACGGGATCGGCCGCCTCAAGCCCTACATGATGCCGGAGTGGCGCGGTGGTGCCGAACTTGAGCTAATGCGCCGGATCAAGACGGCGCTCGATCCCGAAGGGCTACTTAACCCGGGAAAGCTGCTGCCCTAGAGCGGCCAAGCGCCGCCTGGAAACAAGATAACCGGCACCCGCGTCCCAACTGTCGCGGCGGGCGCGTGCGGCGGGCGGATCACCAGGCAATCCGACGACGCGAGCGGCCGCATCATCGACGAGTCCTGCACCTCGAACGGCATGGCTTCGAGCGTGCCATCGGCGGCACGGCTGAGCGTCGAACGCAGGTAATCCTGCCGCCGGTCGTTCTGGCGCAGATCACGGCCGAGCCGCGCGGTGACCTGTGGCTCGGCATTATCGGGCAAACCGGCGAGCCGCTCCATCGCCGGCTTCAGGAACAGCAGCGAGCACACCAGGGTCGATACCGGGTTGCCGGGCAGCCCGATCATCGGCGTGCCGCGATAGCTGCCCGACATCAGCGGTTTGCCAGGGCGCATCGCGATCTCCCAGAAATCGATCGCCAGCCCGTCTTCCGAGAGCACGCCGCGCACCAGATCGTGCTCGCCGACCGAGACACCGCCGGTCGACACCAGCAAATCGACGCCGCGAGCCCCGGCGGCGAAGCGGCGCAGCGCGTCGGCGTCGTCGGGCGCGTTGCCGAGCCCGACCGGCACGCCGCCGCAGGCGGTGACGAACGCCGCCAGCGCCAACGCGTTCGAGCTGACGATCTGATGCGGTCCGATCGGCTCGCCCGGCATCACCACCTCGTCGCCGGTCGAGAGGATGCCGACCATCGGTCGGCGGCGGACAAACAGCCACGGCCGGTTCATCGCCGCCGCAAGGCCGATATGGCGCGGGGTCAAGCGTGTCCCGGCATGAAGCAAGACATCGCCCTCGGAGAAATCGAGCCCGGCGCGGCGGACATAGCGACCGAGCGGCGCGCCCTCGACCACCCTTACCGTATCGCCGTCGCGCTCGGTGTCCTCCTGAATGACGATCGTGTCGGCGCCTTGGGGCAGCGGCGCGCCGGTAAAGATGCGCGCGGTTTCTCCCTTGCCGACGATGCCGCCGAACCCGGCGCCGGCCGGGATTTCGGCGACGATGCGCAGGTTGGTCGGGACCTTCTCGACATCGGCGGCGCGCACCGCGTAGCCGTCCATCGCCGAGACCGCGAAAGGCGGCTGGGTCCTGCGCGCCGCGACATCCTCGGCGAGCACCCGGCCAACAGCATCGGAGATCGATACCTGCTCGGCAGGCAGGGCGGTGAGCGGCGCCGACAGCCGCGCCAGGGCTTCCTCGACCGAGATCATGGCTTCACTCTCCCGCGACGAAATCGCCCGATTTACCGCCGGATTTGCGCAGCAAACGCAGATCGGTGACGGTCATCCCGCGGTCGATCGCCTTGCACATGTCGTAGATCGTCAACGCCGCGACGCTGGCCGCGGTCAGCGCCTCCATCTCGACCCCGGTGCGGCCCTTCAGCCGGCAGGTCGCGGTGATCTCGACCGACGAGCGTTCCGGCACGCACGCCAGCTCGACCTCGACCGAGGTCAGCGCCAGCGGATGGCACAGCGGGATGAGGTCGGAGGTGCGTTTCGCCGCCATGATCCCGGCGAGGCGCGCCGCCGCCAGCACATCGCCCTTGGCGATCTCGCCGGCCTGCACGCGGGCCAAGGTCTCCGGCTTCATCACCACCCGCGCGCCGGCGACCGCGATCCGGTCGGTTTCCGCCTTGTCCGACACATCGACCATGCGGGCGCGGCCCTGGCTGTCGACATGGCTGAGATCGGGCAGGCGCAGCAGCTTGCGCGTCGCCGCCGCGACATCCTTCTCGCGCATCAGCGACTCGCCGACGAGGAAACAGCGCGCCCCAACCGCGGCGAGCCGGTCGAGATCATCCGGGCTGTTGAACCCGCTTTCGCCGACAACGATGCGGTCCTTTGGCACCAGCGGCGCCAGGGTCTCGGCGGTCTTGAGATCGACCTTCAACGTCTTGAGGTCGCGGTTGTTGATGCCGATCAGCTTGGCGTCGAGTCCGAGCGCCCGGTCGAGCTCGGCGCGGTCGTGCACCTCGACCAGCACGTCCATGCCGAGCCCGTGCGCCTCGGCCGCGAGGTCGGCGGCTTCGCCATCGCCGAGGCAGGCCATGATCAGCAGAATGCAATCGGCGCTGAGAGCGCGGCTCTCTATCACCTGATAGAGGTCGATGATGAAGTCCTTGCGCAGCACCGGCAGCGTCACCGCCCCGCGCGCCGCGACCAGGTACTCGTCGGCGCCCTGGAAATACGGCTCGTCGGTCAGCACCGACAGGCACGTCGCGCCGCCCGCCATGTAAGCCTTGGCGAGGGCAGGGGGGTCGAAATCGGCGCGGATCAGCCCCTTACTCGGGCTCGCCTTCTTGATCTCGGCGATCAGCCCGTAACCGCCGCCCGAAATCTTGCCCGCCAGCGCATGCGCGAAACCGCGCGGCGCCGGCGCGTTCGACAGGCGCTTTTCGAGCTGAGCCTCAGGCATCGCCGCCTTGCGTGCGGCGATGTGCTCGCGCTTGCGGTCGCAGATTTCGCTGAGGACGTTGTTGTCCCTTGGGCTCACTTGTTGGTCTCCGCGACCAGCCGGGCGAGCACCGCCGCCGCCTTGCCGCTGTCGATTGTGTCGGCGGCGATGGCCACGCCCTCGCGCAAATTCGCGGCGCGGCCGGCGACGATCAGTGCCGCCGCGGTGTTGAGCAGCACGATGTCGCGCAACGGGCCTTTCTCGCCGGCCAGCACGCCGCGCATCAGCGCCGCGTTGTGCGCCGGCTCGCCGCCCTTGAGCTCGTCGAGGGTGGCGCGCGGCAACCCGGCATCCTCCGGCGTCACCTCGAAGCTGCGCACCTTGCCGTCCTTGAACTCGGCGACGATTGTCGTTCCGGTCGTGGTCAGCTCGTCCATGCCCGAGCCGTGCACGACCCAGACATGCTCGGCGCCGAGCCGGCCCAGCACCTCGGCCATCGGCACCACCCATTCGGGTGCGTACGCGCCGACCAGCAGGCGCTTGGCCCCGGCTGGGTTCGACAGCGGCCCCAGCAGGTTGAAGATCGTCCTTGTGCCAAGCTCCACCCGAGTCGGTCCGACGTGACGGGTCGCCCCGTGGTGGCGCGGCGCCATCAGAAAGCAGATGCCGATCTCGTTGAGGCAGCGCTGCACGATCGCCATGTCGCAATCGATGTTGACCCCAAGCGCCGTCAGCACGTCGGCGGCGCCGGATTTTGACGAAAAGGCGCGATTGCCGTGCTTGGCCACTGGCACGCCGGCGCCCGCGACGACAAGCCCGGTGGCGGTTGAAATATTGAACGAGCCGGAGGCGTCGCCGCCGGTGCCGACCGTGTCGATCGTGCCCGGCGGCGCGGTGATCGCCAGCGCCTTCGAGCGCATGATGCGCGCCGCGCCGGCGATCTCGTCGACCGTCTCGCCGCGCACGCGCATGCCCATGAGCAGCCCGCCCATTTGTGATGGCGTGGCGTTGCCCGACATGATGATCTCGAACGCCTCCTCGGCCTCCGCCTCGCTCAGCCGGTGGCCGGCGGCGACGCGCGCGAGCAGCGGGCGCAGATCGCTCATCAGAACCTTCTCCAAATCGACGCGACCCTTATATATCAGTCTATACAGTGCTTTTGCGAGCGGAGGGACGATGAGCGCCCCAGGGAACGCCAACGGGAACCTCGAAGGCGGCTGCGCCTGCGGCGCGATACGCTACCGACTGACCAACACGCCGATGATCGTCCATGCCTGCCATTGCCGCGATTGCCAGAAGCAGTCCGGCAGCGCCTTTGTCATCAATCTGTGGATCGAGCGCAAATTCGTCGAGCCGAGCGGCGCCGAGCCGGTGGCGTTCCGCGTGCCGCCAGGCAGTAGCGGCAAACCGCATGACATCTTTCGCTGTCCGAAATGCGGCACGGCGCTCTGGAGCAAGTACCATGCGGCGCCGGGCGACACCGTGTTGTTACGCGCCGGCACGCTCGACCAACCGGAGGCGATTAAGCCCGACGTCCACATTTTCACCCGCAGCCAGGTGCCGTGGCTCCAGCTGCCGAAGAGCGCCCGCGTCTTCCCGGCGTTCTATAAGTTCGAAGAGGTATGGCCTCCGGAAAGCCTGGAGCGCTGGCAGGCCATTGTTGCTGGGAGTTAGCCCGCGTTGCGGCGAACCAGCAGTCCTGCTACAATCCGCGCATGATCGCGTTTTCGCCCGTCACAATCTGGTGGTGGCCCGTCTAGTCCAGGCGGCCATTTCTGTCATGTTCCGTATAGGCCGCCTCGGAAACCCGGGCGGCCTTTGTCATATCCGGGCAAGGCAAAGCGGGTCCCCGAGGCGGTAAGTCGAAAGGGGATACCGATGCAGCGCAAGAGCTTCACTACCGCAGGCGGGATCGCGGTCGAGCGCGAGCTTGTCACGCGCCCCTACAGCTCCGCCGATTCCGCGCTCGCCGAGGCGCTCGACAGGAAGCGCGGCGTGCTGTTCTCGTCGAGCTTCGAGTTTCCCGGCCGCTACACCCGCTGGGACATGGGCTTTGTCGATCCGCCGCTGGTGTTCAGCGCGCGTGGCCGCGGTTTCACGGTCGAGGCGCTCAACCCCCGCGGCGAGGTGCTGCTTCCGGCGATCGCCGACGCGTTGCGGCGCCTCGACTCGGTCGAGCTCGGCGCCACGAGCAACACTAGCATCGGCGGCGTGATCTGCGAGTCGGCAACACGCTTCCCCGAGGAGCAGCGCAGCCGTCAGCCTTCGGTGTTCTCGGTGCTGCGCGCGCTGATCGCCTTGTTCAAGAGCCCGGAAGACGAGCATCTCGGCTTCTATGGCGCCTTCGGCTACGACCTCGTCTTCCAGTTCGAGCCGATGCAGCTGCGCCTGCCGCGTCCCGACGATCAGCGCGATCTTGTACTTTACCTGCCTGACGAGATCCTGATCGTCGACCACATGCGCCAGCAGGCCTCGCTCTACCGCTACGAGTTCGCGTCCGGCGGCAGATCGACCGCCGGTCTGCCGCGCGCCACGCCGGAGGCCGCCTACCACCCCGATCTGACGCCAACTGAGCTGCCGCCCGAGAGCGACCACGCGCCCGGCGAATACCCGGCGCTGGTCGAAAAGGCCAAGCAGGCGTTCAAGCGCGGCGATCTGTTCGAGGTCGTCCCCGGCCAGCTCTTCACCCGCTCGTGCGCCGACACGCCGAGCACCGTGTTTGAGCGGCTGAAAAAGGCCAATCCGGCACCCTACGGCGCGCTGATTAATCTCGGCGCCGGCGAGTTTCTTGTCGCCGCGTCGCCGGAAATGTACGTCCGCGTCGAGGGTCGCCGCATCGAGACCTGCCCGATCAGCGGCACCATCCGCCGCGGCGCCGACCCGCTCGAAGACGCCGACCGCATCCTCGAATTGCTCAACTCCAAGAAGGACGAGAGCGAGCTGACGATGTGCACCGACGTCGACCGCAACGACAAATCGCGCGTCTGCGTCGCTGGCAGTGTCAAAGTCATTGGCCGCCGCCAGATCGAGATGTACTCGCGGCTGATCCATACCGTCGACCACGTCGAGGGCGAGCTGCGTCCCGAATTCGACGCGCTCGACGGGTTCCTCTCGCATGCCTGGGCGGTGACCGTGACCGGCGCGCCGAAGCTGTGGGCGATCCGCTTTATCGAAGCCGAGGAGCGCTCGGCGCGGCGCTGGTATGGCGGGGCGATCGGCCGGCTGACCTTCGACGGCAACATGAACACCGGCCTCACGTTGCGCACGATCCGCATGAAGGACGGGGTCGGCGAGGTCCGAGCCGGCGCGACCCTGCTGTTCGACAGCGACCCGGTCGCCGAGGATGACGAGTGCCGGCTCAAGGGCTCGGCGCTATTCGTTGCAATTGCCGGCAACCGCGCAGCACCTCCGGCGGCCGTAGCGGCGACGCCGCAATCCGGTCGGGGGCGCAGGGTGCTGCTGGTCGATCACGAGGACTCGTTCGTCCACACCCTGGCGGGCTACGTTCGCCAGACCGGCGCGGAATGCGTGACCCTGCGCCACGATTTCGCCCGCGCTGAACTGGCCGGTGGCCCAGCCCCCGATCTGGTACTGCTGTCGCCCGGCCCCGGTCGTCCGGACGATTTTGCGATGCGCGAGACGCTGGATCTGCTGTTGAAGCGTCGCATCCCGATCTTTGGTGTGTGCTTGGGGCTGCAGGGGATCGTCGAATATTTCGGCGGCGCGCTCGATGTGCTCGATGTGCCGATGCACGGCAAACCCTCGGTAATCAAGGCGTCGGGCAACCGGCTTTTCGGCGGGCTGCCAAGCGAGTTCACGGTCGGCCGCTACCATTCGCTCTACGCGCGACGCAGCGCCCTGCCGATCGTGCTATCGGTCGCTGCCGAAACCGCCGAGGACGGAGTCATTATGGCGATCGAACATAAATCGCTGCCGATCGCGGCGGTACAGTTTCACCCGGAGTCGGTGATGACCTCGCCCGGTGCGGTCGGCATGCCAATCATCTCGGCGATGCTCGCGACGCTTTGCGCCGAGCGGGTGACGTAGCCGCCGCTAGAACATCTTATCCAGCACGTCGCGGTGGATGGTGACCGGGTAGCGTTTCTTGAGCGCCCCGGTCAGCTCGCCCACAAGGTCATAGCGGGCGGCGTTGGTGAGCTCGCTCTGTAGCCCCTTCGCCAGATCGGCTGGGGTCGTGTCGGACGTCTTGATTTCCTTCAGCTGTCCGACATAAGCGCCGGCCGAGTCGCTGGCGACCACCGTGTCGCCGACTTTAGCGTCGAACAATTTGCCGACGAGCGGCGCCGGCACGGCCGAGCCTGGTTTCGGCCGGCGCGTCAGCGGCGGCGGCTCAGTCACGGTCAGCTTCTGGTCGGCGGCGGCCTTGGCGAGCGGGGTGCCGGCAGCAACCGCGGCGGCGAGGGCGTCGGCCTCTTTCTTCACCGCATCCTGTTTCCGCTCGGTAGCCCACGCGGTGACGACCTGGTCCTTGACCTCGGCGATCGGCTTGGTCCGCGGCGGTGTGACCTTGTCGACATGGACGACAAAGATCGCGCCGTCCTCGATCGCGGTCACCCGGCTGGTCTCGTTCTCGCCACTCTCGAAAACCAGCTTCAGCACATCCTTCGACGAGACCGGGATCGAGGCTGGTTTGCCGTCGGGGTCGCGCCCGCCGGCATCTGTCGAGGCGACAGTCGTAACGGTGAGGTGGTACTTGGCCGCGACATCGGCGAGCGAAGCGCCGCCGGCCAACGCGTCGTCGACCTGTTTGGCGATATGGTCGAGGCGGTCGGCCTCAGCTTCTTGCGTCAGTTCGTCCTTCAGCTGCTGCTTTGCTTCATCGAAGGTTAGGCTCTTCATCGGCTCGATCTTGGTAACCAGCAGGATATGCCAGCCGAACGAGTCCTTGACCGGTTCGCTCGGCTTATCGAGCGGCAGGTCGAAGGCGGCATCTGCCAAAGGCTTTGGCAGATCGCTCGCCTTGACGAGGCCGAGATCGATGGTCTGCGGGTCTTGGCCGGCGACGGTCGTCGCAACCTTGGTGAAGTCCTGACCGGCGGCAAGCGCGTCCTCGACGGCTTTGGCCTTGTCCTCGCTCGTCGCCAGGATTTGCCGAATTTGCCGCTGCTCGGGGATGGCGAGGTCGTCCTTGCGTTCCTTATAGGCTGCCTTGAGGTCGTCGTCGGAAACGTTGATCTCGCTCGCGAGATCGGCAATCCCAAGGCTCGCTAGCGTAAAGCTCCGGTACTCCTCCGCCTTGAATATATCCGAGTGTGTTTCGTAGAATTTCTGCAGGTCGTCGTCGCTCGGCGTGCCGACCCCCGTTGCGGCGGCGAGCGGGATCGCGACAACGTCGGCGACCCGGGTCTCGCTGCGATAGCGGTAGATCGTATCGATGACCGGGGCAGGAATCCGCACCCCGGCGGTCAGCGCCTGGAGTAGATCCCCACGCGGGACCTCGGCCCGCAGCTTCGCCACCAGACCCTCCTCGGTCATCCGGTACATGGCCAGGATCTGGGTGAACTGGTCGTGGTTGAACCGCCCGTCGGGCCCGACAAAGGCAGGGTTCGAGGTGATTGCTGAGCGGATCACGTCGTCCGACAAGTCGAGCCGGAGGTGTGTATCCTCCTGGTCGAGCAGGCTATCGTCGATCAGCTTGTCGAGCACTGCGTCCGGAATGCCAAGCAGCTTGATCTGCGCCGAGTCGATGGACCCGCCGAACTGCGCGCGCAGCCGCTCGACGGTCGGTTTCAACGCGGCCTGAAACTGATCGGCGCGGACTTCACGGTCGCCCACGCTGGCGACGATCGCGTCTGGTGCCCCCTTGTCCTGGGAAAACGGTGAGCGGGTATAGATGCCCCAAGAGGCGAAGGACAGGATCAATAATCCGAACAACACCTTGATGATGACGCCGCCCGCTCGCGTGCGGATCGCTTGCAACATGATTGGCTGACCGTGTCGTCATTTCCGGGCGGCGATGGCGCGGGTTGACCCGCCCAAACGCCGGTGTGATCGTAGCCGCCGATGATAGAGAGCGGTCGGCGGGGCCGCAACCATCGGCCCGTCGCCTGCCAAAGGATGCCCGATGGCTGCGCGCAGAAACCTCGTCGCCGGCAATTGGAAGATGAACGGGCTCAAGTCGGATGGGCTCCCCCTGGCGCGCGACATCGCCGCGCGCGCGGCGGCCGCCGGGACGCCGGGCTGCGACTTGCTGGTTTGCCCTCCGGCGACGCTCGTCGCGGCGGTCGGCGAGGTGCTGTCGGGCAGCATCGTCGCGCTGGGCGGCCAGGATTGCGCCCCCGCCGAGAAGGGCGCCTATACCGGTGACATCAGTGCCGAGATGTTGAGGGATGCCGGCTGCACCCATGTCATCCTCGGCCATTCCGAGCGCCGCCACGGCCATGGCGAGAGCGACGCCGACATCCGCGCTAAAGTTGCCGCCGCGTGGCGGGCTGGGCTGGTCGCCATCCTCTGTGTCGGCGAGACCCGCGCCGAGCGCGAGGCTGGGAGGGCGCGAGCCGTCGTCTCCGGTCAGATTGCTGGCTCGCTGGCCGAAGGGGCCGATGCCGCGAGGCTGGTCATTGCCTATGAGCCGGTCTGGGCGATTGGCACCGGACTTACCCCGACGCTCGTGGATATCGAGGAAATCCACCGAGCCATCCGGGCCGACATTCCCGTCGGCACTCGCATCCTCTACGGCGGCTCGGTCAATCCCAAGAACGCCGCTGAAATCCTCGCCCTCGGCGAGGTCGACGGCGCCCTGGTTGGCGGTGCCAGCCTCAAGGCCGAAGATTTCTGGGCGATCGCCCAGGCTTGCGGCTAATGGTGTCGGCCGCTAGCCAGAACACCGCGAACCGCTTACAAGACCGGCCATGATCGTCCTGCTGTTCATCATCCACGTCAGCATCGCGTTGGCGCTGGTCGGGTCCATTCTCTTGCAGAAGAGCGAGGGCGGCGCGCTCGGCATGGGCGGTGGCGGCATGTCCGGTTTCATGACCGGCCGTTCGACCTCCAACCTTTTGACTCGCACGACGGCAATTCTCGCCGGCGCGTTCTTCCTGACCAGCGTGGCGCTGGTCGTGCTCAATAATCGCAGCGGGGCGCCGCATTCGCTGCTCAATCAGGGCGCGCCCCCGACCCAGGAAATGCCGACGCCAACACCGCCCCCCGCGCCGCCGGCTGAGCCCGGCGCGCCGCTGCAAAAGTAGGGCGAATCGCTCGAAACCAAGGTTTTGCGCGTGTTTCGTTTCGGATGAACCGGTGCCTCGCCCGCCCTTACCCCAGATTGCGCTCTCGACAATCTCCGGCTGATTATGCGACGGCTGACGTAACCCTTTGATTTAATGGCCGTTGATTTCGACAAGTCGGCTTCGCGCGTTTCCCATTCGACACCGCGCCAGCTTGCTGTACATTGAAAGTCCATGACGCGGTTTATCTTTATCACCGGCGGCGTGGTCTCCTCACTTGGCAAGGGCATTAGCGCCGCGGCGCTCGGCGCGCTGTTGCAAGCGCGCGGGTTCAAGGTCCGCTTACGCAAGCTAGACCCCTACCTTAATGTCGATCCGGGGACGATGAGCCCCTATCAGCACGGCGAGGTCTTCGTCACCGATGACGGCGCCGAGACCGATCTCGATCTCGGCCATTATGAGCGCTATGTCGGCGTCGCCTCGCGCAAGAGCGACAGCGTCACCACCGGTCGTATCTATTCGACCGTGATCGGCCGCGAGCGCCGCGGCGAATACCTTGGCGCGACGGTGCAGGTGATCCCGCACGTCACCGATGCAATCAAGGAATTCATCCAGGCCGACATCGATGATGCGGACTTTCTCCTCTGCGAGATTGGTGGCACGGTCGGCGATATCGAGAGCCTGCCTTTTCTCGAGGCGATCCGCCAATTGGGCAACGAATTGGGCCGCGAGCGGGTCTGCTTCGTCCATTTGACCCTGGTGCCGTGGATCAATTCCGCCGGCGAATTGAAGACCAAGCCGACGCAGCATTCGGCCAAGGAGCTGCTCGGTGTCGGCATCCAGCCCGACATCCTGTTGTGCCGCTGCGACCGGCCGATCCCCGAGGGGGCGCGCAAGAAGATCGCGCTGTTCTGCAATCTGCGCGAATCACGGGTGATCCCGGCGCTCGATGTCGATACGATTTACGCGGTGCCCGGCGCCTATCACGCCGAAGGCTTCGATCGCGAGGTCTGCGACCATTTCGGTATCGCCTCGCCGGAGCCAGACCTCAGCGGCTGGCACAACATCGTTACTGGCATCCGCAAGCCCGAAGGCCAGGTCTCGATCGCCATCGTCGGCAAGTACACGCATCTGCCCGACAGCTACAAATCGCTGGCCGAGGCGATGGCACATGGCGGCATCGCCAACAATGTCCGGGTCAAGATCGACTGGATCGATTCCGAGGTGTTCGAGTCGGAGTCGGAATCGTTGCGCCAGTTGGAAGGGGTGCACGGCATCCTTGTGCCGGGCGGGTTCGGCGAGCGCGGCACCGAGGGCAAGATCGAGGCCGCCCGCTTCGCCCGCG
>DATNJF010000261.1:0-8116 GCA_035604035.1 Allostellaceae bacterium
TCCTTCGTCGCCGGCTGCCGGCCACCGTGGCCGGTCACACGAATGGCCGGAATCGGCACGTTCCCGCCGCTCCCGTGCGCCCCGTCGAAAGTCCCTTAACTGAACCCACAGCAGCCGTTCAGCAGGCGCGGCGGGAACCGCTCTTCATGCCCCATTTCAGACCTTCGATCGCTCAAACGTAAGGTCGGCACGGGGTGGTTTTCTGCCATTTCCGATTTGCCCGGCCTGTGATGCCCATACTTGCAAAGCAGACGTTTGCTCACCGCCGGCGCACGTCGATACCTTCGGCACCTTGGGCAATGACATCGTCAGCGATATCGGTACCGCTATTCCGGAGGATCCGCAGCAACGGGATGCTCGGATGGTAGTCGAGCACCTCGATCCTAATCCGACCCGCGGCGACGATCTCGGCGCACCAGTCGCCAATCCGGTTGCGGAAGACCCGGCGCACCTCGCGCTCGCCGACCGTGCCGAAGGTTTGATTGATCCAGATCGCCACCGCGCAGCCCTCCGCCGCACGCCGCTCCTCAGACGCGCTGGCAGCATCAATACCGTTACCCTAACGCGGTCAGCTGCGGTTGCTCCCACGCGCCAGCTCCCTCCGCTGCACCCCTACGGCCGGCGCCCAGATCCAGCTCTGGTCAGTCACCCGCTAGAGCGCGGATTAGCTGGCTAATCACCGCCTGATGCTTTTCGTTCTGGATCTCGCCGAGACTTCGCATGACGTCGCGGGGCTGCGCGGCACCGGCAGCTTCGACTGGACGGTTGACGACGTGCTCCTACCGGAGCGGCGGACGATGCCGCAAGTCGGCATCCTGCTTGAAAACCAGTGGTCGCGCTGGCCGGGGGTTGTCTATGCCTTGCCGGTTCAGTGCTGGGTCGGGCCGCATCATAGCGCGGTCATCACCGGCATCGCCCGCGCCGGGATCGACGCGCTGATCGAGCTGGCCGGGGGCAAGCAGCCGCGCGGCCGTCCCGCCGGATTGCTGTGCGAAAACCCGCAAGTGCAGGACGCGGTCGGCCGCGCCGACGCGATCCTCAACGCCGGGCGCGCCTATCGCACCGCGATGATCACCGAATTGTGGAACACCGTCGCGGCAGGCGGCGAGACGACACTGGAGCAGCGCGCCCGCTGCCGGCTTGCCTCGACCTACGCCGCCGACAGCTCGCGCGAGGCGATTGATTTGATGTTCCGGATGGGCGGCAGTACCTCGTTCAAGCGCGAAAGCCGCCTCGCCGAATGCTGGCGCGACCTGCACACGGTCGGGCAGACGGTGACCTTGGCGCCGGAATGGTACCCGATCGGGGGCCGGGTCTATCTCGGGATGGACCCCGGATCACGCTTGCGGTAGCCAACCCGGCACGGCGTGCTCGCCAATAGCGTTTGCGAGTGAAGCCGAACGTCCGTTTCCCAGTTGACCGGAACTATCCGCAAGCGCGGTCATCAAGGTCCTTTCAGATCGGCCCCGGGGATTTGCGCGCCGCGTGAACGACCGTTATCGGCGTCAAGCTGCCGATAGCCCTAAGAGTGACGTTCGAGCGACGTTCGACCGGAGTTGCCCCTGAGGCGACCTGTCCCGAGGAGCTTCGGTGGCCCCCGTCTTAATCGGCAAGCGGGTCGGGGCGTAGTTGAAACTCGACGACGAGCGGGCTCGAGCGCGTCTCGGGTGTGGTGCCCGGCGCGCCTGGAGCCGGCGCATCGATGCCCTCAATATGGAACGGCGTGCGGTTGCCAGATGTGGCCCACAATTCGCGGCCCTTCCACCCCGCTTTGGGGTCGTCGATCCGGCCTTCCAGGCCCTTGGCGAAGAAGCCCATCGGGTAGGGCACTCGCAGCTCGACGATCTGGCCGCCGACCAACGCGTGCAGTGAGTCCGACTGGTTGCCGGTGGCGATCGGCACATTGGCGCCGAGTCCCAGGATGTTGTGCTGGTCGACCCAGACGAAATACGGGTTTTCCTCGGCGCCGGGATCGCCCTGGAAGCTCGGCCCCGGCAGCGCGTAGAACGAAAAGCCCTCGGGGCATTTCTCGCCCTTTTCAGCGCCCGGCCCGTTGAGCGGGCCCTTGCATTTGCGCCGGTCGAAGCTGGCGATGTGGCCGCTGTCGAGCGGCAGCCAGGCGACGCCATTGCGGTCTACATCCATGCCTCGGATGCCAAACCCGGGCAGCGGGATCTTGTAGAGCTCGGTCAAGGCGGTGTCGGGCGGGTTCGGCCCCGGCGCCACACGTATGATGTAACCCGGATGGGCGAGGCTCGACCCCCAGATCGCGCCGTCGGCCGGCGAATAGGAGATCGCGTACATCGCGTAGGGGATGCGCGTGTCCTTGGTCGGATCGATCGGCTGGCCGGGCTCGTTCCACTCCGCGGTGCGCTTGCCGTTGCCGACGGTATCGACAATGAACGGCGTCCAGCCCTGCGATTTCACCGCGTCATGGGTCTGCCAGAACAGCTTGGTGTTGATCCAGCCGACGACGGCCGCCTGCGGCACGGGCGCGCCACCGAGACCGGTATTGTTGCTAAGCCACAGTGTGTTGTTGGCGTCTTCGGCGAAGTTCAGGTGGTGGGTGCCGAAGCAGGTGTCGATCGTCGTGAACTGCTTGGTCTTGGGATCATAAACCGTGACCTGGCGCGAGTTCTGGAAGAACCCGTCATGCGGTACGTCGAGCGGGTATAGCTGCGCCGAGCGGAGCGACGAGCCCTTCTTGCAATAGTCGGGGACCTCCTTCGGCGAGCGGTTCTGCGCCGCCCAATAGACGCGGCCATCCTGGTCCATCACCGAGGTATGCGCGTTCACCTTGCTGTCCCAGGTCTGCTCCAAGCCCCAATAGGCCGAGGCGACGACGACCTCGTTAGCCAGCGCCGAGCTCGGCGTGCCGTCGCGCACAGGCGGCTGAATCGTCGTCTTGGTGTTGCGCACCGGATCGAGCACCGGCTGCAGGTTGGTACTGAGCTCGGTGTCGCCATAGATGAGGCCGTAGGCGTTGATCGTCGGGTTGCGCCGATCGGTCGTCGACAAATCGTGCAGATAATGCTTCGGGTCGAGCCAATCGCGGACCGTGACGACGATATTGCGCTCGATGCCGACCGGCCGCGGCGGACTGCGGCTTGGTAGCTCGCCGGCCTTGATGCGATCGGTCCAATCGGCGAGCGCCGCCAGATGCCCACCATCCGGTGTCATCACCTGGGTGATGAAATTCAGCATGTCATGCCCGGCGGGCCCGACAGAAAGCCGGTGGGACCAGGCATCGCGCGACGAATCGAAATGACCCAACGCCTCGGGGATAGTCCGCGTCGCGTAATTGCCGATTTGGTGGCAATTGCCGCAGCCGTTGGTCTTGACGAAGTTGAGCCACTGGTCCTGGGTCTTGAAGTTTTCCGGGATGCCGTTGCCTTTGTCTCCGGTTCCGGGAAAGAGGCTCTTGTCCGGCACTCTGATCATCGAGGCCCAGTAGATGGCCGGGTAATATTGCGCCGCGGCGGCGAGGCTCGGCGCGACAACGGCGGTGAGGTTTAAGGTCTCTCCCGGCTTGGCCGCGATTTTCTCCGAGTCGACAAGGCCGTAGCCGCGCACCCAGACCCGGTAGTTGGCCTTGGGCAGGTCGGGAATTACGTACCGTCCGCGCTCGTCGGTCACGACCATTTTGGCAAAGCGGGTGCCGAGATCCCGGGTCTCTGCGATGACCCAGACCCCAGCCTCCGGCCCGAAGCGGCCGGTGACGACCCCGCCGATTGACTTGTCGTCAATCGCGACGGTGGTCGGATCGGGGGCCTTCGCCTGAGCCGGTTGCTGAGCGCGCGGCACACCGGCAACGAGGAGAAATACGGTGACGGCAACAATCGACAGCGCTGTCTTGCGGCAGGCCATGTTCCCCCCTGGTATTGTGCACGCCTGGTTGTTGCCGGAAACATATCCCCAGAAATCGGCCCGCGGAACGGCGAAAGTTGCCCCTAGTGGGCTTCTCAGAACTGCACAAAGACGGTCTGGCGAATGACCCCCTTCTCTAGGGGTATAGGCTTGCGAGGACAGATCGTTGGGGCCAGGTGGGCAGGTCGAGCACTGCGCTCCGCCGCCACGCCCGTCGTATTCGGCTCGTATTCGGTTGCCTCGATACCCTCAAGGATGCGGCGCGCCAGCATATCGGGGTCCACCCTGGCGTGGCGATAGATCGCGTCAGCGCGGCGCTTGGAGTCGCGCTTCGCGACGAATATTCTCCCTGATTTCTACATTCCCAGATAAGCGCGTCGTACCCGGTCGTCGGCGGTCAGCGTCTGATGGGTGCCTTCAAGGACCACCTGCCCGGTTTCGAGCACATAACCGTAATCGCAGCTTTCCAGCGCCTCAGCGACCCGCTGCTCGACCAGGACCAGCGTGACGCCGTCCTCACGGTGCAGCGCCGTAATACGGTCGAAGATCTGATCGGCGATCGTCGGCGCCAGACCCATCGACGGCTCGTCGAGCAGCAGGAGCCGTGGTGACGAGGCGATGCCGCGGCCAATCGCCAGCATCTGCTGCTCGCCTCCCGATAGCGTTCCGGCCAGTTGCGAACGACGCTGGGCAAGGATCGGAAACAGCGTGAAAATACGATCGATGTTGTGCCGCCACGTGGTTCGGCCACGCGGCGAATAAGCGCCCATCTCGAGGTTTTCCAGAACCGTCATCGCGGCGAAGACCTGACGGCCCTCTGGTACGTGAGCGATGCCCAGATGCACGCGCTCATGCGGTGGTATCGCGAGGAGGTTTTGCCCATCGTAAGTGATGACGCCGGATTGCGCTGGGACCACGCCCGAAATGGCCTTGAACAGCGTCGTCTTACCGGCACCGTTAGGGCCGACGATCGCGACGAATTGTCCCTCCTCGACCGAGACCGAAACCCCGCGCAACGCGACTAGCCCGCCGTAACTGACCGAAAGCCCCTCTATCGCCAGCATCATCGCCGATTTCTTCCCGCCGAGCGGTTAGCTGGCCGCAGCATAGCCCGCAGCCTCACGGCAGCCCACCGCATATCGCAGGTGGAAAACCCATGACATTCGGCGGGGCCGCCCTCTATCGTCGCGCGCGGAGGGCATGGTGAAACTCACCCGGCTGCTGAGCACGGAACCTCTTTGCGCCGCTATGCGCAGGTAGGCTCGCGCATGCCGTTCTCGCTCGTCGATTTCCTGCAGGCGCTGACTGCCGGCATTCTAGTCGGCAGCGCCTATGCCCTGATGTGCGTCGGCCTCGGCATCATCTTCGGTGCGATGCGGGTTATCAATTTCGCCCAGGGCGATTTCCTGATGCTCGGCATGTACGCCGCGTTCTACCTGGCGACCGGAGCCGGGTTCTCGGCGTTTTTCGGGCCCAGCGCCGGTCCGATCGTCGCCGCGTTCCTGGCGGGGCCGATCGTGTTCGCGCTCGGCTGGCTGTTGCATCGCTTCGTCGTTTCACGCGTCACCGGGGCGGGGGCAGCGCAAACCGAGGGGGCCGGGGCCTATGGACAGATCGTGACCACGCTCGGGATTTCCCTAATCCTGCAGAACGGCGGGCTGATCGTCTTTGGTTCGACCCCGACCGGCATTCGCACGCCACTGTCGCGATCTTCGTGGGAAATCGGCGAAGTGCTGTTGAACCGGGGCCGATGCGTCAGCTTTCTTGTGGCGGTCGGGCTGGCGATAATTGTCTATCTCTATCTTGGCCATACAAGACAGGGCAAGGGCTTGCGCGCCGCCGCCGACAACAGCCAGGCGGCGCTCTATATGGGTATCGATGTCGATAAGGCGCACCGCATCGCCTGGAGTCTTGGGGTCGGCATCACCGCGATCGCCGGCGGGTTAGTCGCCGGTTCGCAATCGTTCCAGCCCTACACGGGATTTGACTTCGTCATCGTCATGTATGCCGGGGTCGTCCTCGGCGGCCTTGGCAGCATCTTGGGCGCGTTCTGGGGCGGGCTGGTGATTGGCGTCGTGCAGCAGATGTCGACCCTGGTGTTGCCCTACCAACTGCAAAATACCGCGATCTTCGTGGTGTTCCTGCTGATCATCTTTCTGCGACCGCAAGGGATGTTCGGCCGCTTGAGCGAGCGCACGTGACGATCTCGCAGCCGGTCAAGCACCAGCTCTGGGCGATCCTCGGTTTTGCCGTCGGGGTGCTGGCGCTGTCGGCGGTGCTGCGCAGCGACTATTTTGAACTCGTTCTAACCCAGGTGCTGCTGTGGGCGGTACTGTCGCTCGCCTGGAACATATTGTCCGGCTACAGCGGCTATTTCTCGTTCGGCCATGCTGCGTTCTGGGGGCTTGGCGCCTATACCGTGGCGCTCGGCATGCTGCATTTCGACCTGTCGCCGTGGATCACCATCCCGGTGGGCGCGGTCGTCGGCGGGCTAGCCGGGGCGCTGATCGGGTTTCCGACGTTCCGGCTGCGCGGCCATTACTTTGCCTTGGCGATGCTCGCCTATCCGCTGGCGACCCTCTACGTCTTCCAGTGGCTTGGCTATCAGGAAATCCCGCTGCCGATGAAGCGGGAGTCGCCGATCCTCTATATGCAGTTCACCAATCCACGGGCCTATGTCGCGCTGGCGCTGGGTCTGCTCGTCGTCTCGTTGCTGATTTCGCTGCGTGTCGAGAATTCCCGCTTCGGCATGTCGTTGCTCGCGATCAAGCAGAACGAGCCCGCGGCTGAGGCGGCGGGTATCAACACCTGGCGCTGGAAGATGCTGGCGCTGATGCTGAGCGGCGCGCTGGCGGCGGCGGCGGGCGGGCTGTACGCGGTGGTGCTGCTGGTGGTGACGCCCGAGGCCGTGTTCGGCATGCTGGTCTCGGCCCAGGCACTGATTCTGGCGCTCTTTGGCGGGGTCGGTAGCCTGTGGGGGCCGGTCATCGGCGCCGCGGTGCTGGTGCCGCTGGCTGAAGGGCTCAATGCCAAGCTTGGCAACGTGCTGCCGGGCATTCAAGGCGTTGTCTACGGCGTCGCCATTATCGCGATCATCTTGTGGGCGCCCGAAGGCGTGTATTGGCGCGTGCGCGACCGGCTAGGGAAAGCGAAATCGGCGTCGGCTGCGCCGCCCGTTCTTGCGGCCGCCCCGATAGCTGCCATGCCGCGCGAGCGGCGCGAACCCCTGGGCGAAAATCTCCTCGTCCTGCGCGATGTCGGCATCGCCTTTGGCGGGTTGCGCGCGCTCGATGGCGTCGATCTCGCGGTTCCCGAGCGCGGGCTTTACGGCATCATCGGACCCAATGGTGCCGGCAAGACGACCTTGTTCAACGTCATCAACGGCTTTCTCGCGGCGCAGCGCGGTACCATCAGTTTTGCTGGCGAGCCGCTCGTCGGGTTGCGGCCGAGCCAGGTATGCCGCCGGGGCATCGGCCGCACCTTTCAGGTCGTGCGCGCCTTCCCGCGGATGACCGTGCTAGAAAACGTCATCGTCGGCGCCTTTGTCGGCGCGGCCGACGATGACACCGCGCGCCGCATGGCCGCGACCGCGGTCGATCGGGTCGGTCTCAGCGCCCGCGCCAATGCCGTGGCCGGCAGGCTGACGACGCGGGAGCTACGGTTGATGGAGCTGGCCCGCGCCCTGGCGCCGCAGCCGCGGCTGATGCTGCTCGACGAGACGCTCGCCGGTCTCGGCCACGACGATCTGGGTGACATTCTCGGCGTGATCCGCCAGTTGCGCGCCGATGGCGTTACGGTGCTCATCATCGAGCACACGATGCATGCGATGGTGCAGCTAGTCGACCATTTCGACGTGCTCGATCATGGAAGGCTGATTGCCAGCGGCGCACCGGATACAGTGGTGCGCAATCCCGAGGTTATCGAGGCGTATCTCGGCAAGAAATGGGCCCAACAGGTGACGGAAGCAGCGAAATAATCGTAATCGTGGAATAGGAGGAAGCTCGCATGACCAACAAATTGACGCGGCGCGCCGTAACCCGCGGCCTCGCACTTGGCGCCGGCGCGCTGGCGATGCCGGCGATTGGCCGGGCGCAGCCAAAATCGGTGAAGATTGCGATGATCGCGCCGATGTCCGGCCCGTGGGCGCGGCAGGGTCAGCTGCTAAAGATGGGCGCCGAGATGCTGGCCGAGGACGTCAATGCGGCGGGCGGCATCAAGTCGCTGAGCGGCGCCAAGCTCGAGATCGTCT
>DATNJF010000262.1:0-4723 GCA_035604035.1 Allostellaceae bacterium
CACCGCGTCGGCCGCGGCGACATGGTCGATCAGGATCTTCGAATGGCAGGTCGTCGGCAGACCGGCGACATCGATGATGTCCTTGATGCCGACCGGCACACCATGCAGCGGCCCCCGCAAGCTCCCTGATGTGATCTCGGCCTCGGCGGCCCTTGCCGCACCCATCGCAGCGTCGCTGTCGAGGTGGATGAAGACGTTCAATTTCGGGTCGAGCCGGGCAATGCGCTCGAGCAGCGCCTTCATCAGCTCAACGGGCGACAGCTTTCGGGCGGCGATCGCTTGCGCCGCTTCCATCGCCGTCAGCCAGTGCAGATCGCTCATAGGCCGGTTCCGGCCTTCATCGGCGGCCAGGGTTCGGCCCGCGGATCGGTCGGCGCCTTCATTCTCGCGACGGAACCGCTCGCCTGCTCGGCAGCGGCAGCGACATCCTCGGGAAACTCCGTCAACGCCTTATCCAACCCGGCGCGTCGCGCCAGCAGTTCGATCATTGCCTTGTCCATGAACCCAGCACCTCCAAGACGATCCCAATTCACGGTTGCCGATGGCGGTGGTCAGCCTCTCCGGACGCCTGCGGAGATGTCATTGCCAGCGCTGAACGGGATGTTACCTCGCTGTCCAATGGCGACGAACCAGCATTTTGAAGATCGCACCACCGGTCGCAGCCCGAGCGCCCAGTTGGTGACAGTTCGTCTCCAGGGGCTGTACCGGCGAAAAATGTTAGAACGCCCACGGCGAAAAGCGGGAGGCGGCAATGCGTGCGGTTTGGTACGACCGGCAGGGAGGAGCAGACGAGGTCCTGGTTTGCGGTGAGCTGCCGACGCCCGAGGCCGGGCATGGTGAGGTGCGGGTCAGGCTGGAGGCCTCCGGCGTCAACCCGTCGGATACCTACCGGAGGCGCGGTCCGCCGGCGATGGAATACCCGTGCGTCATTACCAATAGCGACGGTGCCGGGGTGATAGACCAAGTCGGCCCCGGCGTGCCCGAGCGATGGCTCGGCAAGCGCGTCTGGCTCTACAACGGCCAGCGCAACGGCCGCTGGATGGGAACCGCGGCCGAATACATCGCGCTCTCCGTCGATCTGGTCACTGAGCTTCCCGATCACGTGTCATTTGCGGAAGGCGCGACCCTAGGCGTGCCGGGTATGACCGCGCATCGCGCCGTTTTCGTGGCCGGGCCGGTGCAGGGGAAGACGCTGCTGGTGACCGGCGGCGCCGGAGCGGTTGGCCATTACGCAGTACAGCTGGCGAGCTGGGCTGGTGCTCGCGTGATCGCCACGGTCAGCTCGGCGGAGAAAGCTGAACGCGCCCAGGCCGGCGGCGCCGCGCATGTCATCAACTACCGAAGCGAGGACGTCGCCGCCCGCGTCCTCGACATCACCGACGGGGTCGGCGTCGACCACATCGCCGAGGTCGATTTCGGCGGCAACCTCGCCGCTGCCCTGCGCTGCCTGCGGGTCAACGGCAGCATCATGGTCTACGCCACCAATGGCGACCGCGAGCCGAAGGTGCCGGTGCGTGACCTGATGCAGAAAAACCTCGCGGTCTATGCGATGTCGCTGGCTGGCGTTCCCCACCCGGATCGCCACAGGGCGCAGTCGGACATCGCCGCCTGGACGGCGTCGCCGGGGCGCATCCTCTCGGTAGCGACGCGCTTCCCGCTGTACCAGACCGCGGCGGCACACAAGGCGGTCGAAGCCGGAGGGAAGGTCGGCACCGTAGTCGTCGAGCCGCAGCTGTAGGCGAGGAGACGGCAATGCTCACCATTGAACCGATCGGCGCGGTGCTCGGGGCGACGGCGCGCGGGATCGATCTAGCGCACCCCCTGAGCGAGCGCGATCTCGGGCGAATCCTGCTCGCGCTCGGCAGATACGGCGTGCTGCGGTTTCCCGACCAGCACCTTGACCTCGGCGAGTTGAAGCGCTTCTCCGAGCTATTCGGCGAAATCCAGGGTCCGGCGACCCGCGGGCGCGACCCGACCCAGGAGTATCCCGAGATCGACATCCTCTCCAACCTCAAGGAGGGCGGCGAATACATCGGCAGCCCGGATGCGGGCCAGGACTGGCACACCGACATGACCTATCGCGACGTGCCGGGGTTCGTGAATGTGCTCTACGGCGTCCGCATCCCGCACCGCGACGGCAAGCCGCTCGGCGGCACCGAATTCTCCAACATGCACCTCGCCTACGACGCACTGCCGGACGAGATCAAGACCCGGCTCGACGGCATGACCGTGACCCACAACATCGAGAAGTTCTGGGAGCATATGCGGCGGGTCCACAACAGCCCGCGGCCGCCGATGACCGACGAGCAGCGCCGCCGACGCCCGCCCGTCGTGCATCCGGTGTTCCTGACCCACCCAATCACTGGACGGAAGGTGCTCTACTGCAACCCTGGCTTCGCCGAGCGCGTCAACGAGCTGCCCAAGCGCGAGAGCGACGAGATGCTCAAATACCTGCTCGCGCACCAGCTCCAGCGGCAATTTCGCTACACCAATGTGTGGGCCGAAAACGACCTCTTGATCTGGGACCATCTCGGCACCTTGCACCGGGCGATCGCTGATTACGGTCCCGACGAGATCAGACTGATCCGCCGTTGCCAGGTGATGGCCACCAAGGTGTTCGATCCCGAATTTCTGCGGCCGGCGCGGGAGTTTGCGGCGGCGCAGACGGCGTAGGTCAGGAGGCAAATCAGTGGAAGTGGGATATCTGGGCGTCGGCAATATGGGCCAGCCGATGGCACACAAGCTGCTCGACGACGGGCACGGCCTCACGGTCTACGACATCAACGAGGCGGCGATGCAGCCGCTGCTCGAGCGTCAGGCGCGTCGGGCTGCTTCGCCGAAGGATCTCGCTGACCGCTGCGAGATCGTGTTCGTGTCCCTGCCGACACTTGACGCTTTCCGTGGGGTGGCGCTCGGCGCAGATGGATTGGCCGAGGGCAAAACAATGAAGGTGTTGGTGAATACCTGCACCGTAGGAGTCCCGTTTCTGCGTGAGATAGAGGAGGCGCTGTCGCCAAACGGCGTGACGATCGTTGATTGCCCAATCTCCGGCGGGCCTGCCGGCGCGCGAGCAGGAACGCTGTCGGTGATGGTGTCTGGTGACCCCGCGGCGGTCGAAAAGGTCCGGCCACTAATCTCAAGGTGGGGCAAGACGCTGACGATAGCCGGGGACAGGCCCGGCGCCGCACAGGTGCTGAAGCTGACCAACAATATCCTGTTCGCGGTCTCGCTCGCCGCGACATCCGAGGCCTTTGTGATGGGGGCGAAGGGCGGGCTCGACCCCGAAGTGATGGTGAACGCGATCAACGCCGGCAGCGGGCAGAACGGGGTAACGCAGACGGTGATCCCGAATTCCGTGCTGGATCGCTCCTTCGGATACGGCGCAGCGCTGCATATCCTGATGAAGGATATCGACCTCGCCATCGCGCAAGGGGAGGAGCTGGGCGTGCCGATGTGGGTCTGTCAGGCCGCGCGTTTGGTCTACAAGCACGCGATGTTCGAAGGCGCGGGGAACAACGACATCAGCACGCTCGTGCGTCACGTGGAGCGCGGCGCGGGGTTTGAGATACCGAAGACGCGGTGAGGATCGCTCTCGCGTTCATCGGTCGAGAAAGCCGCGCGCCAACCTAACCAATGTCGCCGGTGCCTGCAGGTGCGGGAAATGTCCGGCGTCCTCCAGCACCTCGAACCGCGCTCCGGGTATCAGCGCGGCTACCTGACGGCCAATCTCGGGCGGCCACAAGAAATCATCCGCCCCGGAGGCAACGAGGACCGGTGCCCGGATCGCACTCCAATCTGCCGCCGTCATCTCCAGCCGCCCTAGCGCCAACGACAATTCGGTATAGGCCATCGGGTCATTACCCAAATAAATCCCGCGATATGCTGCACGATCTGCGGTGTTAGGTGAGGGAAAGGAGTTCGCCAGGCTCGCGTCGGCGACGCCCCGCATGCCCATGGTCCTCACTTTTCCGGCCCGTTCTGCCAGATAGTTGCGCGTCGGCCCCGCGATGTCCGGAGCGACTGCGCACAGCATCAGCCGCCGAACCCGCTCGGGATGACGGATCGCCAGCAACGCGCTGGCCAGCGATCCCAAGGCCGCGCCGATCACGTCCACCGGTCCGAGCAGCTTCAACGCGCGCAACAATTCACCCAGGTCGTCAGCGACGTCGGCTAGAGTGAAAGTACCGGGCGGCTTCTCCGACCGCCCAGCACAGCGCATATCTACCGCGATCACATGACGGTCCGCCGCCAGAAGCGGGATGACCTCGCGCCAGCTCTCGCTGCTGCCGCCAAGTTCGTGCCGCAGCAACACCGGCACCCCGCCGCTACCAGCCTCTTCAAAGAACAAGTTGATGCGACCGGTATCGATGTAAGGCATGGCCCGAACCTATTGGGCGATATAGCCGCCGTCGATCACCAGTTCGGTTCCCGTAACGAACGACGCCTCGTCGGAGGCGAGGAAGAGGACGCCATACGCGACCTCGATTGGTTCGCCGAGCCGGCGCAGCGGCGTCAGCGCGATCTTGTCGGCGCGCTCGTTTGCATTGGTCGCATTGAGCATCGGCGGCATGTAACCGGGATGCACCGAATTGACGCGAATACCCAGGGGGCCATAGCGCACCGCCGCCGATTTCGTATAGATCCGCACTGCGCCTTTCGAGGCGCTATAGGCAGGATGGCCGCCGGGGCCACCGACAAAGCCCATGATCGAGCTGATATTGAC
>DATNJF010000263.1:0-9807 GCA_035604035.1 Allostellaceae bacterium
CCAGCCGAGCCAGGCCTGCGATGCGACAAACAATAGCAGCAGCGACAAGCCGAGGATGACCTCGGGCACCACCAGCGGCGCCATCAGCATGAAGCTGAACAAGAAGCGGGAGCGGAACCGGGTGAACCGCGCGATCGCCAACCCGGCGCAAGTGCCGAGCACCAGCGCCAGGCTCGCCGCCATCACCCCGATTTCGAGGCTGGTCAATGCCGCGCCGCGGAACTTGTCGTCGCGCACCAGTTCGCCATACCAGTGCAGCGACCACCCGCCCCATACCGCGACCAGCCGCGAGGCGTTGAACGAATAGGCGACGAGCAGCGCAATCGGCAGATAGAGAAACCCGAAGCCGAGCGCCAGCGCGGCGGCGCGGAAGGCGGTGATACGCCGGCTCATATTCGGCGCTCGAGAACACGCTGAGCGATCAGCAGCGGCGCGGTCAGCAGCGCCACCAGCACCAACGCTACCGCCGCCGCCGCCGGCCAATCGACATTGTCGAAGAATTCCTGCCACAGCACCTTGCCAACCATCAGCGTCCCGGGCCCGCCCAAGAGGTCGGGGATGACGAACTCGCCGATCTCCGGGATGAAGACCAAGAGCGCGCCGGCCACCACCCCCGGTAGCGACAACGGCAGTACCACCTCGCGAAATACCCGCGCCGGCCGCGCCCCGAGATCGGCCGCGGCCTCGACCAGACTTTCGTCGAGCTGCGACAGGCTGCCGTAGAGTGGCAGGATCATGAACGGCAGGTAGGCGTAGACGAGCCCGAGCACGACCGAGAAATCGTTGTTGATGAGGAGGATCGGCGCGGAGATGAGGCCCAGCGCGTGGAGCGCGCGATTGAGCAGCCCGGTCGGCTGCAGGATGGCGATCCACGCGTAGACGCGGATCAACAGGCTGGTCCAGAACGGCAGGATCACGAAAAACAGCAGCGGATTGCGCCAGGATTTCGGCGCGCGGGCGATGGCGAAGGCAATCGGGTATCCGACCAAGAGGCACAGCATCGTTGCCGTCGCCGCATAAACCAACGAATTCAGATAGGCGTGCAGATCCCCGGCGATCAGCCGGTAATTGTCGAGCGTCGCCTGGCTTTCGAGCCCATTCGGGCCGCGGGTGAAGAGGGGCGTATAGGGTGGGATCGTATCGGCGCTCTGCGCCAGGCTGATCGCCGCCACCACCCCGAGTGGCAGCAGAAAGAACACCGCGAGCCAGAAAAACGGCGGCGCGATCACCGCCCACCGTCGCCAGAAGCCGAACCCTGTCATCGTCCGAAGGCCCTGCCAAAATTCCATCCACCCCGGCGCAGGCCGGGGCCCATTTGTGGGCAATGTTCGGAAACTTGGACGTGGCCTCGGCGATTCATGCCAAGCCTCGCAGATCGAGCGGGCCTTCGCCGGGATGGAAGGAAGCTCATCTCGCGATCACCACCGCGTCGGCAGAGTCCCAGCTCGCCCACACCGCAGTGCCGCGCTCGTAGGTTGAGGCATCGGCGCTGGCCATCTGCGCCTTCAGCATCTGCCCGGACGCGGTCGTCAGATGGACGATCGACACGCCACCCTGGTAGTTGATCGAGGCAACCGCCCCGGCGACAGCGATGCCTTGCGGCCGGCCGACCGAGAGCCGCAGCTTCTCCGGCCGCACCGCCAGCGCCACCGCCGTCCCCTCGGGCAAATCGGTCGTTTCGGGCAGCGGAACCAGCGCATCGATGCCGGGCACCTTGAGCATCACGGCGTTGAAACCCGCCACCAAAATCCCGTCGAACAAATTCACCGCGCCGACGAAATCGGCGACAAACCGCGAGTTCGGCCGCTCGTAGATTTCCGCCGCGCTGCCGATCTGCGCCACCCTTCCCTGGTCCATCACCGCGATGCGCGAGGCCATGCCGAGCGCCTCCTCCTGATCGTGGGTAACGAACACGAAGCTGGTGCCGACCCGCTCCTGGATGCCGATCAGCTCGAGCCGCGTCTCCTCGCGCAGCTTGCGGTCCAGCGCCGCCAGCGGCTCGTCGAGCAACAGGAGCTTCGGCATCTTGGCGAGCGCGCGCGCGAGCGCGACGCGCTGCTTCTGCCCACCCGACAATTCGTGCGGCCGGCGCCCCGCGTAATCCGACATCTGCACCAGCGCGAGCATCTCGGCGACCCGCGCCTCGCGGCGGCTTCGCTCCATACCTTCCTGTTTCAGCCCGAAGGCGATGTTGCCGGCGACGTCGAGATGCGGGAACAGCGCATAGGACTGGAACATCATGTTGACCGGCCGCCGATAGGGCGGCACCTGCGTCACGTCGTAGCCATCGATGACGATGCGGCCGCGGTCGGGCAACTCGAACCCGGCGATGAGCCGCAAGAGCGTGGTTTTGCCGCAGCCCGACGGGCCCAAGAGCGCGAACAGCTCGCCCTCTTCGACCGACAGCGACACCCCATCGACCGCGGCGGCCGCGCCGAAATTCTTGCTGACCGCATCGAGCTCGAGCAGCGCCATCGCGTCGGCCTACTCGCCGGCCTTGACCCGGTTCCAGGCGCGGGTGCGGGCGCGCTCGTAGTCGCGCGGCGCCGGCAGGTCGACATAGAACAGCTTCCTCACCGCGTCCGGCGGGTAGATGCCGGGGTCGTCGCGGATGTCCGATTTGACCAACGCGGTCGCCCCCGCGTTGGGGTTGGGATACGACACCGCATCGCTGACCGCGGCGATGACCTGCGGCCTCAGGATGTAGTCGATGAACTTGAGGGCGTTGTCCGGGTGCGGCGCATCCTTGGGGATGCCGAGCATGTCGATCGACATCTGCGCGCCCTCGCGCGGCACCCGGAATGCGATGTTGACCCCATTCTTCGCCTCGGCGGCGCGGTTGCGCGCCTGGATCACATCGCCCGAATAGCCGAGCGCGATGCAGATATCGCCGTTCGCCAAATCGTTGATGTATTGCGACGAATGAAACTTGCGCACGTAGGGCCGGATTTTCAGCAATAGCGCGGTCGCCTTGTCGAGGTCGCCGAGGTCGCGGCTCTTCGGATTAAGTCCGAGAAACGAGAGCGCCGCGGGAAACACCTCCTGCGGCGTGTCGAGCAGCGAGACGCCACATTGGGAAAGCTTCTTCGCGTTCGCCGGGTCGAACAGCAGCGCCAGCGTATCGCGCGGGCCGTCGCCGAGCGTCTTCGCCACCAGCGCCTCGTTGTAGCCGATCCCGGTGACGCTCCACAGATAGGGGACGCCGTGCGCGTTGCCGGGGTCAGCCTCGGCGGCGAGTCCCAGCATGGCGGGATCGAGGTTCTTCAAATTGGGCAGCCTCGCCTTGTCGAGCGCCAGGAACGCGCCGGCCGTGATCTCGCGCGCCATGAACGGGCTCGCCGACGGCACGACGACATCGTAGCCCGACTGCCCGGCGAGCAGCTTGGCTTCGAGCACCTCGTTGCCATCATAGACGTCGTAGGTGACGGCGATCCCGGTCTCCTTGGTGAAGTTGGGGATCGTGTTGGGCGCGATGTAGTCCGACCAGTTATAGACGTGCAGCTCAGGCGCCTCGGCCCACGCCACCTGCGCCAGAGCCAGCAGCGCCGCTACTATGATCGCGATCCCCCGCATCGCCGCCGGATAGACCAGCCGCCCGGTTGCTTGTCAATCGCCGCCAGCCTAATGATGACCCCATGACAATCTTCCACCTGCTCCGCCACGGCGAGCATTCGCTGCAAGGCAAGCTCGTCGCCGGGCGCACCTCGGGCATCTCGCTCTCCGAGCGCGGCCGCGGCGAGGCCGAGGCCGCTGCAGATCGCCTGGCCGGAACCGGAATCCACGCGATCTACGCCAGCCCGCTTGAGCGCGCGCAGGAGACCGCCGCCATCGTCGGCCAGCGCCTCACGCTGCCGGTCGAGACACGCGACGACCTCAACGAGCTCGATTTCGGCGAATGGACCGGGCTGACCTTTGACGCGGTGCGCGGCGACCCGCGCTGGGCGCCGTGGGCGGCGCATCGCAGCCTGTCGATGATCCCCGGCGGCGAGACCATGCGCGACGTCCAGCGCCGCGTCATCGAGACGGTGATCGAGCTGCGCGATCTCCACCCCGAGGGCGGCGTCGTGCTGGTCAGCCATGGCGACGTAATCCGCGCCGCGCTCGTTTACCTGCTCGGCATGCCGCTCGATTTCTACGGGCGGATCGAGGTCGGGACCGGCTCGATCAGCACCGCGCGCATCACCCCGGCCGGCATCTGTGTCACCGCGATCAACCAGCGGCCGCACCCGCCGGCGAAGTAATCAGGCGGGTTCGGGCGCCAATACCGGCTCGATGTGATGCTCGACCGGGTAGGCGTAGGCGCCGAGCCGGCTCAGCAACACGATCGCGGCGCCCAGCGCCACGCCGGCGCCGATCAGCGCCGGGCCATACGAACCCGCTAGGTCGAAGAGGTAGCCGCCGAGAAACCGCCCCAGGGCGCCCCCGAGCGCGAACGACATAAAGAAATAGCCGTAGAGCTGGCCAAAGGCGCGCTGTCCGAAATAGCGGGAATTCAAGAACGCGAGCATATCGACTTCGCTGCCGAGCCCAAGCCCGATCAGGAAGACGCCCGTGGCCGGCAGGAAGCCGGTGCCGCTCATCAGCAGCGCGAAACCGGCGACCGGCGCGAACCAGAACACCGCGGCGACATAGGGCGCGAAGATCCGGTCGACGAGAAAGCCGGTCACCACGCGTCCGGTTAGCGTCGCCAACCCGAACAGGCCGAATGTTGCGGTCGCCGCCACCGGGCTCAGCCCGCGATCGGTCAGCAACGGCACGACATGCGCCGACGAACCGAGCAACGCCATCGCCACCAGGAAGAACGCCGCCGCCAGCAGCCAGAACCGTGCCGTGCCCACCGCCTCGCGCGCGCTGAGACCCGGAGCCGTGCCGGCAGCATGGTGGACACGGTGCTCGCCCTCGCCCGGCCGCGGCTCGCGGATCCACAACCCCACCGACGGCAGCGCGATCACCAGCACCAACAGCCCGAGCGAGGCATAGGCACCGCGCCAACCGAACTGCCCGATCAACGCCTGCGCGACCTGTGGGATGATGATGCCGCCCAACCCCACCCCTGCCAGCGCGATCCCGAGCGCCAGCCCGCGCCGCCGGTCGAACCAGGCGGCGATCGCCTTGGTATAGCCGAGCGGCGTCTGGATCGCGCCCGCGATGCTCACCATCGCGAAGAACAGGATGAAGATCGGCAGCGAATGCGGCGTCAGGCCCATCAAGCCGAGGCAGAGGGCGAACGCGACGATCCCTGGCAGCGCCACCCGGCGGATGCTCCAGTGGTCCATCATCAGCCCCAGCACCGGCACGGTGACGGCGCCGAACAGCTCGCCAAAGGCTAGCGCGAACGAAGCCGTGCCGCGCTGCCAGCCCATATCGGCCATGATCGGCTTGAGGAAGACGCCGAAGGTAAAGGCGAGCACCGGCCCGTTGCAGACGATGAGCCCGGTCACCGCACCGCCCACCACCCACCAGGGATTTCTGAAAGCGACCCGCATTGCCTTCCTCCCTACTCGATACTTTTTAACGCCAGGGCGGCAAGGCCCCCGACGCGAAATGATGGATCGCCTGGCGGTGCGGCTGGTCGGGTTTGACCCGCTCGCTCGGCGGAATGATCACGAACCGCCGCCCGCGCAAGCGGCCCCCCGCCGCGAAGATGCCGATCGCGCCGACGACAACGACACCAAGAGCCAATAGCCAGCCGATCATGCGGCCACCGCCTTGAGGCTGTTGAGCGCCGCCTCGGCCGCCGCGATGCCGGTCTCGTAAGCGCCGTGCACCGTCGAGAAAAAATTGAGCGAGGTCGCCTCGCCGGCGAAGAAGAGGCGGTTGTCGACCGGCGCCGCCAGGACCGCGCGGTCGCCGGCATGGCCCGGCCGGGCGTAGGAATAGGAGCCGCGGGCGAACTCGTCGGTGCGCCAGAACGAGGCGGCGAGCGGGGTCAGCTCTTTGCGGATGGCGTTGCCGCGCAGCGCCGCCAGCTCGTCGGTGGCGAACGCGGCCATCGCCTCGAACCCCTCGCGCTCCATGCCCGCGGCGAACTCGCCGCCGAAGAAGCATTGGATGATGGGCCGGCCGAACGGCCGCGCCTGATAGCTCATCGTGCTGCGCCGTGTCGTCGAGCCGACCAGGAAAATGTCGCCGGTCGCGTCGATGTCGTCCATGTGGCCGGTGAAGTGGAAGAACAGCTTGTCAGCGAGGCCGAGCGGCAGCCCGCTCGCCGCCTCAAGCTTCGCCGGCAGCCCCGGATCGAAAGCCAGCCGCTCCTCGGCGAGGATCGCAGTCGGCACCGCGACGACGACGCGCTTGGCTGCGACCCGGCCGCGCGCGGTGCCGATCACGATGTCCCGGCCGCGGTGATCGACCCGCGACACCGGCGCGCCAAAGGCGATCGGCAACGGCTCGGCCAGCGCCGCGAGCAGCGTGCCGTAGCCGCGGCGCACCCGCCAATTGACCCCGCTATCCTCGTAGCGGTCGTTGTCCTGGACCGAGAGCTTTTCGAGCTCGACCGCGTTGGCCCAGGTGCTGGTCGCGTCGAAGAGGGCGTTCCACCGCCCGCCTGGCCGCAGCACGATCGACGCCGGCCGGTCGTCCGCTTCCTGCGCGGCGTGGTGGATCGCCCAGTAATGCGCCTCGCGGTCGGCGATCCACTCCTGTTCTTCGGCGAGCGTCGCGCCGCTGTTTCTGAGCCGCGTCGTCCAGTCCGGCCGGCGGTGATAAAGCTCGAAGCCGTGCTCCTCGGCCAACGGCGCCAGCACGTTGCGGTCGGCCGAATGCAGCCACTCGCCGCCGAGATCGAGCGGTAGCCCGTTCTTCTCGACCGTCCAGGTGCGCCCGCCGGCGCGCGCGCGCGCCTCAAGCACCAGAACCGAGACGCCGGCCGCCTCGGCCAAACGCCGCCCCGCGGCGATCCCGGCGGCGCCGGCGCCGATCACCGCGACATCGACCTCGGAAGGTAGGTTCGTCATCACCGGCTAGGGTAAGGCGCGTCTGCCGGCTCTGCCAGAGGGTACAGCGGCGATTTCAGCTCGTCGCCGGCTCGGCGTATTCGGCGTCGGTGACGTGCGTGCTCCAGGATGTGCCCTGGCCCTGCGCACCTTGCTCCGACAGCGCCAGGTGCGAGAACAGCCGGTCGGGCGAGGCGCCGTGCCAATGCAGCGTTTCGGGAGGGATGTTGACGACGTCGCCCGGGTTCAGCACTTGCGGCTTCTCGCCCTTGAAGCAGATGCGGCCGATGCCCGACAGGCAATAGAGCGTCTGGCCGACCGGATGGCTATGCCAGGCGGTGCGCGCGCCCGGGGTGAAGCTGACGACCGACCCGCCCATGCGCGACGGCGCCTCGGCGACGACCACCGGGTCCTGAAACACGACGCCGGTAAAAGTTTCCGCGGCGCCGCGCCGCGTCTGACGTGCCCCGGCGCGAATGACCCCTGCTTTCACTGGCATGGCTTCCTCCTCGATTTGACTGAGACTGAGCATAGGCGGCGCGGCACGCACGGTGCAATCGCGGCTCGCCCGCCTCGCCCAACGTCGCCGCTAAAAAAGCCAAAATTATGTGTCAGCCTGACACTGCATCATGTTCAAACCGCTGGACACCGCGCGATCGCGATGCGCACGTCAAGTACTTGGATTCATTCATATCGTCCGCACGGCCACCTGATTGGGCCTGATCTTTCGCCCAACTTTCGGGCGAACCGCGAGGATTTCCGCGGCTCAGCAGCGACCCCTCTCCTGCTAATTTCCACTAAAGAACAGGTCCGTTCAGGCCCCGTTGGCGCCCCTCGCCGCGTTCCGTTCGCGCTGCGGTTGGGCTTGACGCGGTATCGCCGTTGCGCCGGATGGCGCGGACGCGTAGGGAAAGCCATGTCGTCCACCCCCGAGTTCGACAGTGCGTTCCGCCTCAAGCTGCACGAGTTGCTGGCGTGGCGGCGCGATGTCCGCCGCTTCCGCGCCGATCCACTGCCCGCGGGCGCGGTCGAGCAGCTGATCGAGACCGCCTGCCTGGCGCCGTCGGTGGGCCTCAGCCAGCCCTGGCGCTTCGTGCTGGTCGACAACTCCGAGCGCCGCGGCTCGGTCCGGGAAAACTTTGCTCGCTGCAACGCGGCCGCCCTCGCCGCCCAGACCCCTAACCGGGCGTCTCAGTACGCCCGCCTCAAGCTCGCCGGGCTCGACGACGCGCCCTGCCACCTCGCGGTCTTCGCCGACCCGGACACCGAACAGGGAAGCGGCCTCGGCCGTCTCACCATGCCCGAGATGATCCAGTATTCGGCCGTCGCCGCGGTGCACACCCTATGGCTGGCGGCGCGCGCGGAAGGGATCGGCATGGGTTGGGTGTCGATCGTCGATCCCGCCGCTGTCGGCGCGATCCTCGACGTGCCATCGGCCTGGCGGCTGATCGGCTATTTCTGTCTCGGCTACCCGGCCGCCGAAGACGACACCCCGGTCTTGGAGCGCGAAGGCTGGGAGGCGCGCCGCCCGGCCGATGTTTTCGTGGTGCGGCGATGAGCGAAGGAAAAATTCGGGTCGGCATCGGCGGCTGGGTGTTCCCGCCCTGGCGCGGCACGTTCTACCCCAAGGAGGTGAAACAGGCCGACGAGCTGGCCTATGCCAGCCGCCACGTCACCGCGATCGAGATCAACGGCACCTTCTATCGGCTGCAAACGCCCAAGAGCTACCGCAACTGGCACGATTCCGCGCCCGACGATTTCATGTTCTCGCTCAAGGGCCCGCGCTTCATCACCTACCGCAACGACCTCTCGACCGCGGCGCCGTTCATGGAGCGCTTTTTCGACAGCGGCATGAGCGAACTCGGCCCCAAGCTCGGGCCGATCATCTGGCAGTTCATGCCAAGCCTACAGTTCGACGAGGCCAACACCGCCGCCTTTCTCGAAGCGCTGCCCAAGCATCTCGGCAACCGCCCGTTGCGGCATGTCTTCGAAGTCCGCGATGAGAGCTTCACCCACCCCGCTTTCGCCAAACTGATGGAGAAACACGGCGCCACGATCGCCCAGGTCGAAGACCCGAAGGTGCCGCTGATCGAGGCGATCACCGCCGATTTCGTCTATGCTCGGCTGCGGGAATGCAAAGAGAGCGAGCCGACCGGCTATCCGCCCGACGCCCTCGCCGCGATCGCCCAGCGCTTCGAGGAGCACGCCAAGGCCGGCCGTGACTGCTTTGTCTATTTTATCAACGGCGCCAAAATCCGCGCCCCGCACGCGGCGATGGCACTGATCGAGCGGCTCTCGGAATGACGCTCGGCGCCAACTATCGCTTCGCGAGCGGCTAGTAGAACCTGATGTCAGGTGCCGAATAAAACCGGATTATCACGTAGGCTCATTTCTCTGTTGCATCTCGCCCAAAGCCCACCCAGAAACCGTTGGTTGTATTTGATAGATCAGGAGATACTTACCTGTCCTCCGAGGGCCACGGCGTAAGCACCTACAACGAAGATAACCGTGCCAGAAGAAACTATCGGACACAATCATATATCGGATGATATTAAAATAACGCTGATCAGGCAGCGACGCATTCGGATAGCAGAGTTATATGCATGGATGTTAATAGCGTTATTACCTGGTATCAAACCCTTCCTACTCATAGCTTTCCGCATAGTTTCTTATCGAGAAACATTTCCTGATCTTGTACCATCTTATATATACGCCATGATGATTATGGCTGTTCCTTTTTTATCCAAAATGATTTTTGGAGCATATCCGTTAGAGGCATTACGAGCGCGCATCTCATCGCGGAATCTTGAATCCTTAAATATGACTCCAAGCGTAGTCATCAAACGATCGGCAGATATTGGGGAGACCACAT
>DATNJF010000264.1:0-2930 GCA_035604035.1 Allostellaceae bacterium
GGCCTATCTAGAAGCGGTCGAGGGCGCGTTCGGCGGCGATGTGGACGACGCCATGCTGGTGAAGCTCTACGGCGAGGCTCCCGAGGCCGAGAAGCGCTACAGCCCCGCCCAATGCATCGGCGCGCGCCGCACGCCAATCGAGGGCAAGCCCGACCCGGACCATATCGGCACGTCATACGTCGAGCGCAGCAACCTCTCCATGCGAACCTTCATGCGCCGCTTCGCGCGCCTGGCGCTCGGCTGCTCCAAGAAATTCGAGAACCATCGCCACATGGTCGCGCTCTATACCGTCTGGTACAACTTCGCGACGATTCACAAGGCGCTCAAAATGCCCCCGGCGATGGCCGCTGGCGTGTCGGATCGGCTTTGGTCCGTGGGCGATATCGTGGACTTGATCGAAGCGCGGGAAGCGCTAGAAGACAGCTCGCTCTTAGTCGGATAAACTGTCGCATGAAAATTGGCGAGCGCACGGGACTAGCTTTCTTCTTCGCGCCCCTGATTGTTCCCCTCTATGCCCTTTGGTTGGGACCGTCTGGCGGTGCGTTATCACTCATATTCGGCGCGGTCGCGGGATATGGCGGGATGCTGGTATTCGGCGTCCCTACATGGTTCATCGTGCGCTTGCGCGGTTGGACGGCGCTGTGGACGGCGGTCGGTTTCGGACTCGTTTACGGGCTGGTGACTTGGTTCCTGATGGGTATTCTTCTCTCACTGTCGCTCGGAGAAGGCATCGCGCTCGCCGTAACGCTCGCATTTGAAACACCATACCGGAACGGTGCGCTTTGGCCCGGCTCGGCGCTCGGCGGCTTGGTTGCGCTGATCTTCTGGCTGATTGCCCGGCCAGACCGCGATCCTGCCCGTTACAATCCAAACTGATGGGGTGGATGGCCCCCTCACGGCATCTGAGTGCCAAAATGGTGGTCGTCGAAGATCACCAATAACGGGAGCCATCCATGGGCGAGATTACCACCATCGGCATCGATATCGCGAAGCTCGTTTTCCAGCTGCACGGAGTTGACGGGGCCGGAGATGTCGTGCTGTGCCGGCGCTTGCGCCGCGGCCAGGTCGCAAGCTTCTTCGCTGCTCTTCCGCCTTGTCTTGTGGGGATGGAGGCATGCGGCACTGCACATTTCTGGGCGCGTGAGATCGGTGCGTTCGGGCATGATGTACGGTTGATGCCGCCCGGCTACGTGAAGCCTTACGTGAAGCGCAACAAGCACGATGCCGCCGATGCCGAAGCGGTCTGCGAGGCCGTGCGTCGGCCCTCCATGCGCTTCGTGCCGGTGAAGACCCCGGAACAGCAGGCGGCGCTCGTCGCGCACAGCGTCCGCGATCTCCTGGTCCGGCAACGGACGATGCTCGTCAATGCGATGCGCGGTCACCTGGCCGAGTTCGGCATCGTCGCGCCGCGCGGCATTCACAAGGTCGAGGAACTGATCGCCGTGATCGGCGACGAGAGCGATGGGCGTGTCCCTTCGAGCGCCCGGCGCGCGCTGCGGGTGCTCGCCACGGAGATCGCCGCGCTCGAGCTGCGGATCGCCGCGCTCGAGGCCGAGATCGTCGCCCGGACCAGAGCGGATCCTGTGGCCCGGCGTCTCGCGACGATCCCCGGAATCGGTCCGATCATCGCCTCGCGGATCACGGCCACAGTTCCGGACCCTTCCGTCTTCCGATCGGGCCGCGACTTCGCCGCATGGATCGGGCTCGTGCCGCGGCAAAACTCGACCGGCGGAAAGGCCCGTCTTGGTGGCATCTCCAAGCGCGGCAACGGCACTCTCCGGCGCCTGCTCGTCGGCGGCGCCATGGCGGCAATGTTCCGCTCGAAAGTCCTACAGAACGATCCCTGGCTTTGCAGCCTTCGCGCCCGCAAGCCGGCGATGGTCGCGGCGGTGGCGCTCGCAAACAAGATCGCTCGTACGGTCTGGGCCGTCATGCAGCACGGCGAGAACTGGCGGCCGGCTACGGCGTCATCGTCCCGACCCCAAGAGCCTGCCGCCGTGCTCGCCGCCGTCAAGACCATGCCGCCTTCGGCGGTGGCCTTCGGCCAGTCTTGACCGCGGCTGTGCGCGACGGCGCCAGTGCGATAGGTCGGGACGGAGAAACGGTCTCTCGGTCGAACCGAGAAACTCACGCTTGCGAGGGCAAAACGAGCTGATGGGCGTAAAGGAGGGTCGGTCGACCCGACGGATCGAGCCACACCTGAAGTGTCTCAAGGGACCTCAATCCCGGCAAACTGATCAGGCCTCGCTCCGCGGATTCCATCAAGGCCAGCGGCCATGGCGCCGCGTCAACACAGGCCGGACACATGACCGCAAGCGACCACGTCCTTGCCATCACGCTCCGAAAGTCCTTGCATGCCGGGGGCCATCCACACATGAGGCACTAGCGCTGGATGACATCGATTGCAGGCGCGCCCTGTGCGGCCATAGAATTTGACTTTGCGAGACTCGGGGAGGACTGACATGGCGACTGCGAAATGGTCGGTCGAGGGCCAGTACTTCGAGACCTGCAACTGCGAATTCTTGTGCCCCTGCGTCAGCTCCAATCTCGCGGCCCGACCCAGCGAAGGCGATTGCAAGGCGGCGCTCGCCTTCCAGATCGAGCGCGGCAACAAGGAGGGCGTCACCCTCGACGGCCTCGCCTTCATCGTCGTGCTGCGCACGCCCGGCCCCATGGCGCAAGGCAATTGGACGGTGGGCGTCATCATCGACGAGCGCGCGACCACGATTCAGGCCGATGCCATTCTCGCCATCGCCTCGGGCCAGGCGGGCGGGCCGATGGCGCATCTCGCGCCGGCGATCGGTACCTTCGCCGGGGTCGAGCGCCGGCCCATAAAGTTCAGTGGCGACGGCAAGCGCTACGAAGTCACCGCCGGCACCCTGGTCGACCAGGCCTGCGACGCCGCGATGGCGTCGCCCGCCGCGACCGAG
>DATNJF010000265.1:0-6865 GCA_035604035.1 Allostellaceae bacterium
CGGTTCACCCCGCGCAAATCGTCGATCCCGTGAAGGTGGTCGGCATGCGCATGGGTCATGATCACGGCGTCGATGCGTTTTATGCCGGCGTTGAGCAATTGCTCGCGCAGATCCGGCGACGTATCGACGAGGATCACCTTCCCGCGGCATTCGATGAGCAGCGAGGCGCGTCGCCGCCGGTTGCGCGGATCATTGGGGTCGCAGGCGCCCCAATCGTTGCCGATCGCCGGAACCCCCATCGATGGCCCGCAGCCGAGCATGGTGATTTTCATGATGCTGGCGGCTGCGCTTTGGAAAACAGGCGAAAGAAGTTTGCCGTCGTCGTCTCGGCCAACGCTTCGGGCTCGATCCCTTTCAATGCGGCGACGGCGGCCGCGGTCGCGGCGACAAAGGCCGGCTCGTTGCGCTTGCCGCGATACGGTACTGGCGCCAAATACGGCGCGTCGGTCTCGACCAGCAGCCGGTCGAGCGGTAGATCGCGCACGATGGCGCGCAAATCTTCGGCATTGCGAAAGGTTACGATGCCCGAGATCGAGATATAAAAGCCAAGCGCCACGGCTGCCTCAGCGAGCGCCCTGCCCCCGGTAAAGCAATGCAGCACGCCCGGCGGCGGCCGTTCTTGCAACAGCATGGCAGCGATCTCGACGTCGGCCTCGCGCGCATGGATGATGAGCGGCAGGCCGGTCGCTTTCGAGGCGGCGATATGGGTACGGAACACCCGCTCCTGCACCTCGCTCGGGCTCAGATTGTAGTGAAAATCGAGCCCGGTCTCGCCGATGCCGACAACGCGCGGATGTGCGGCGAGCGAGACCAGCCGGTCGGCGAGGAGGTCGCCGTGATCGGCCGCCTCGTGCGGATGCGCCCCGACCGAACACCAGATGCGCGCGTCGGACTCCGCGATCGCCTCGACCCCGGCGAACTGGTCGAGGCGCGTGCAGATCGTCAGCATCGTGCCGATCCCGGCGGCGAAAGCGCGTGCGATCACCGCATCACGCTCGGGCGCGAAATCGGGAAAATCGAGATGGCAGTGGCTGTCGACCAGCATCGTTGGGCTCTAGGTCGCCCGTTCGATTGCAAAAAACGCGCTCATGATCGTCTGTTTCTTATCGAGGTTTAGGCCATCGGTGCGGGCGAATTGGTCGCCGATCTCAGCTCGCACCTTAGCCCAACGCGCTGCCTCCGCACGCATTCCGCGCCGCGCCGCGGTGATGGCGCGCCGCGCGAGGTGCTGACGCAGCAGCTCCTCGACCGTGCGATAGCCGCCCTCGGCGTCGGCGCGCGCCAGGCGTTCGGCGAAGCCGTGCAGCGCTAGCACATCGATCCCGCCGCGCCGGGTCAGCATCGCTGTCAACGTGTTGGACAGCTCGACCCCGCCCGAGGCAATTAGCTCCAGCGCCCGGCCGATGCTGCCCTCGGCCAGTGCGGCGACCGCTTCGGCCTCCTTGCTGTCAAGATCGGGGCAATAGCGCGCCAGCAGAGCGGGCACGACAGCGTTCGGCAGTGGCGACAGCGCGACATGCCGACAGCGCGAGCGGATCGTTGGCAGCAGCCGGCCGGCGTTGTGTGCAACCAAGATCAGCAACGCCCGCCGTGGCGGCTCCTCGAGAATTTTCAACAGTGAGTTGGCGGCGTTGCGGTTCATCTCGTCGGCGCCGTCGACGATGACCACGCGCCAGCCGCCTTCCGCCGGCGTCAGGCGCAGGAACGCGCCGATCTCGCGCGCATCGTCGACGACGATCTCGCCGCGCAGGCGCTGGCGGCGCGGATCGTAGGCGCGCTCGACGGTCAGGAGGTCGGCGTGGCCGCCGGCGGCGACGCGGCGGAATACGCCGCTTTCCGGCGGCACCGCGAGCCCGCCGCCTGGCTCTGTTGCCGGCGCGCCGAACATGTCGAGCGCCGCGCCCTCGCCCGGTGCCGATAGCACGTAGCGGGCCAGCCGGAAGGCCAATGTCGCCTTGCCGATGCCGCGCGGCCCCGACAGCAGCAGAGCATGCGGCAGCCTGCCGGCGTCAAAATTCTGTCGCAGCACGGCCTCGACGGCTTCGTGGCCGAGAAGATCCGGATTGGCCCGCGGCGGCAGTGTGATCGGCTCGCTGGTCATAGCTTTACGCCGAAACGCGGCGCGACTGTGGCGACGATTGCGTGATGAACCTCATCCACCGACCCCGACGCCGGTATCACGATGCAGCGCTGCGGCTCGGCGGCGGCGATCGCCTTAAACCCGGCGCGCAGCCGCTCGTGAAAGTTCCGGTCGAGCCGTTCAAACCGGTCAGCGCGGCGTGGCCGCAGCGCCGCTCGCGCAAAGCCCTCTTCAACCGGCAGATCGAGGATCAGCGTCAGGTCGGGGGCGAAATCGCCAATCGCAAATTGCTGCAGCATGGCCAGCTCATCGAGTGGCACGCCACGGCCATAGCCTTGATACGCCACCGTCGAGTCATTGAAGCGGTCGCAGATCAACCAGCTACCCGCATCGAGCGCCGGCCGGATCAGCTGAGTGATGTGCTCGCGCCGCGCCGCGTAAAGCAGCAGCGCTTCGCCGACCGCGTCCCAGCGCTCCGTCTCGCCCTCGATCAAGAGTTGGCGGATTGCTTCGGCGCCGGGGGAGCCGCCGGGTTCACGCGTTGCCTTCGCGGGGATGCCGGCATGCTCCAGCGCTGCAACGAGGAGCTTCACCTGGGTCGACTTGCCAGCCCCCTCCCCGCCCTCAAGGGTGATGAAATGTCCGCGCGCGCTCAGTGCCGGCTTCCCCAGATCAGATAAGCGGCGAGCGTCGCCATGCGACCGAATGTGCCGATTGGCGGCACGCTCGCGGCGGCGAAGAGCGGCCGCTCGATTGGCTGGATGTCGGGCGCCGAAACGACAAGCTTGCCGATCTGGTCGCCTTTCTTGACCGGCGCCGCGATCGGCCCGTCATAGGCGACCGTCACCTTCAGGTCGCGGCGAGAGCGGCGTGGCAGGGTTATCGTTAGGTCCTTGTCGATCGTCAGGCCGACTTTGGGGTCGGTGCCGAGCCACACCTCGGCGTCATCGACCTTGTCGCCGGCGCTGAACAGTTTGTAGTCGTTGAATTCGCGGAATGCCCATTCGACCAGCCGCTCGCTTTCGCTTGCCCTGTCCTTCATCGACGGAAGCCCGCTGACCACGACGATCACGCGCCTATCTCCGCGCACCACCGAAGCGGTCAGGCTATAGCCGGATTCGTCGGTATGACCGGTCTTGAGCCCGTCGGCGCCGATGTTGCGATACAGCAACGGGTTCCGGTTTCCTTGATCTATATTGTTGAAATTGAAATCCTTTTCCGAGAAATAATGATAATACTCGGGAAAGTCGCGGATCGTCCGTATTGCCAGCGTGGCGAGATCTTGGGCGGTCATCCAATCGTTTGGGTCGGGCAGGCCGGTCACATTGCCGAAATGGCTGTCCTTGAGCCCAATTTCTGGGGCTTTCTGGTTCATCAGATCGACAAACGCCGGTTCGCTCCCCGCCAGTCCCTCGGCGAGCACAATGCAGGCGTCATTGCCGGACTGGATCAGCATCCCCTGAATAAGATTCTCGACGGTGACGCGGGCCCCAATGCCGACAAACATCTTCGAGCCGCCCAGCTTCCAGGCTTTCTCGCTGACCGGCAACTCGTCGGTGAGCTTGACCTTCCCGTCCTTGAGCATGCCGAAGACAACATAGGCGGTCATGATCTTGCTCATCGAAGCGGGTGGCATCCGCTCGTCCGCGTACTTGTTGAGGAGAACCGTGCCGGTCTCCACTTCGATGATAATCGCGTGCTTGGCCTCGGTGTCGAGCGCCGTGCCGGGCGGTGGAGGCGCCTGGGGTGTGGGCAGTGGCTTCGGCTTGGTCTGCCCTGGAGGCTTACCCGCGACGGTGGGCTTGTTGTGCGTCGGCTGCGCTGCCCTGGTCACCTCGTAACCGGCAAACGACAGCAGCAGCGCTGCCGCGATGGCGGTCGCGAACCAGTGCCGCCAGCCCATGCGCATCCTGCCTCCGTCGTTCATCGACGAGGGCATCTTAATTGATCACGATGTGGGCGTCTCGATAGCCGCTCTGGATCATCTGGGCGAGCGCGCGGTTGGCCTCTTCTTGGGTATCGACCGGGCCGATTTCCATCCGGTAAAGCGGCGACTGTACCAGGAAGTGATGCGAGGATGGCGCGGCCTGGGGTTGCGGCAGGCCCTGATAAACTTGCGCCGGGGCGCCGATCTGCTGCGGCAGCGGAGCTGCCGCCGCGACGGCGACAGGAGCTGGAGCCGGCCGTGGCGCGGCGGAGGGTTGCGGCGCTGGCGGCGGAACCGGCGCCGCGGCGGCGAAGGCCGAACCGTTGTTGACAATCCCCTGTGCGGCGGCGGCTGCCGCCTGCAGGCTTTCGTCCTTGAGGACGCGGACTCGGACCATCGCCGTGCCCGACCGCTCGAAACCGAGGAGCTGTGCTACCCGGCGCGAGACATCGATGACACGCCCATCGACAAATGGGCCGCGGTCGTTGACCCGGACGCGCAAGGCGCGATTGTTCTGCAGATTGATGATTTCGACGATGCTGGGGAGCGGCAGCGTTTTGTGCGCGGCCGTGATCTCGTTGAGGTCGAAGACCTCGCCATTGGCGGTGTATTGCCCGTCGAACGCCTCGCCGTACCACGACGCGAGGCCCGTCTGGTCATAGGCGTAATCGATGTGCGGGTAGTAGGTGATACCCTTGATCGTGTAGGGCGCGCCGATCTTATAGGTCGGGTGCGGTACCCGGGAGCCCAGGCTCTGGGAGAATTGTGGCGCTATGCCGCCGCACGCCGCGAGCAGCACACCGATGGCGAGCAGCAGCGCAGCCTGGGTTAGCCCCCTCCTCGGCATAGCCTCCTCGTGTGCTTAGCCGGCGCCGAAACTGTCGGCCAGGAGGCCGACTGCGCCGGCAAAGAAGGTCGATTTGTTCCACTTCATGATGGCGCGGAAATTGTCGTAGACGAGCAACGCCGGTCCGCCGGCGCCGTCCGGCAGTACGAGCGAAGCCTGCAGCGCCGGCAGTGGCGAGGCATCGGCCGCGCGTACGCCAAGCCGGCTCCATTCCGCCGTCGTCCGCCGCATGTCGAGCCCTGCGAGGCGCGCGTCGAAATTGGCCGGCAGCACCACCAAGCGGCCCCAGCTCTCGCTGCCGTGCCAGCCGAGCTGGGCAAGATAATTGGCAATCGATCCCAGAACGTCGGCGCGGTCGCCCCAGATATCGCGCTTGCCGTTGCCATCGAAATCGACCGCGAAGTTGAGGAAGGTGGTCGGCATGAACTGGCACTGGCCCATGGCCCCTGCCCAGGAGCCGACCATCGCATCGGGACGGATATTGCCTTGGTCGATGATGCGCAGCGCGGCGATCAGCTCCGGCCGGAAAACCTCGCTGCGCCGCCCGTCGTAGGCCAGGGTCGCCAACGACGAGACGACCTTGTAGTTGCCCATGACTTTGCCGAAATTGCTCTCGACCGCCCACAGCGCCACGATGAAGCGCGGCTGGACGTTGAAGCGTTGATGGACGCGCATCAGAAGCGGCCAGTTCTCGGAAAGCGCGGCGCGGCCATCCGCTGTCTTTTGCGGGGTGACGATCTTTTCGATAAAACCGGCAAAAGTCATCGTGTGCTCGGGCTGGGCGCGGTCGAGCTCGATCACATGCGGCAGGTACTCGGTCTGGCCAAGGGCGAGATCGACGGTAGTAGCGCGGATGCCCTGAGCGATTGCGTCCCGCCGGATCGACGACAGGAATGCGGCGAAGTCGCCCTCGGCGGCTGCTACCCGCGTCACGCCCGCAGGCACAGCCATCATCGCCGCGAGCACAGCTCGACGGCTCGGCCGCAAAGGCATCATCGCCACGGTAGTACCGGCCCCCAAAACCCCCGACTCTTTTCTCACACTGCGCTCTGACGCGCAATGGTTAGGGCCGCCATTACCGTAGAGAACCAAAGGATTTTCAGCTAATATGAAACTGGCGCGCTAGAGCTTCAACAAATGCGGCAACCATAGCGAGATCGCCGGCAAATAGGTTACCAGCATCAACACGATAAAAAGCACACCATAGAACGGCCAAATCTCGCGCATCACTTCTTCCATCCGCACCCGCCCGACGGCGCAGCCGACGAACAGTGTCGCGCCGACCGGCGGATGGCAGAGGCCGATACCGAGATTGAGCAACATAATCATGCCAAAATGCACCGGGTCGACGCCGAACTTGGTCACGACCGGTAATAGAATCGGCGTGGTGATGAGGATCGACGGCGCCATGTCGAGAAGACAGCCGAGGACCAGCAGCATCGCGTTGATAAGCAGCAGGATGACGTATTTGTTGCTCGACAAGGTCAGGAAGATATCGGTGATCGTCGAGGGCATCCGCATCAGCGCCATGATGTAGCCGACGCTGGCGGCGCAGGCGATCAGCATCATCACCATCGCGACGGTACGAAGCGTCCGGTAGACAAGCAGTGGTAGATCCCGCCAGCGGTAGTCGCGGTAAATAAACATCGTCACGAGAAAGGCGTAGACGCAGGCGACCGCGCCGGCCTCGATCGCGGTAAAGACGCCCCAGAGAATCCCGCCGAGGATGATGACCAGCGTGCCCAACCCCCAAATAGCGTCAAACCCGATCCTCAGCGCGTCCCGCAGCGGCACCGACTCGCCATGAGGAAGGTCGTTGCGGTACGCGAGTACGAGGCAGAGCACGATTAGCGAAGCGCCGAGCAACAGGCCCGGCATTACTCCGGCCATGAACAGTGCGGTCACCGAAATCGTGCCGCCGGCCAGGCCCGCGGTCGCCAACGAATAGATCACCGCGTTGTGGCTCGGGGGAACTAGCAGACCCTGCACCGAAGCGGCGATCGTCACATTG
>DATNJF010000266.1:0-2016 GCA_035604035.1 Allostellaceae bacterium
CCGCCGGTGCCGATCTTATCGTGACCTTGGGCGGTGGCTCGGTCACAGACGCCGCCAAGATGGTGGCGATGTGCCTCGCCAACGACATCAGCGACCCGGCTGATCTCGACAATTACCGCGCCCGCATCGATGCCGACGGCACGGCCACGCGGCCGCCGATCAAGGCGCCGCACGTGCGCACGATCACCATCCCGACAACCTTGTCCGCCGGTGAGTACACCGCGTCGGCTGGTTGCACCGACACCGCGCGCAACGTCAAGGAAAGCTATGGCCATCCGATGATGATGGCGAAAGCGGTCGTGCTCGATCCCGCCGCGACGGTGCACACGCCGGAATGGCTGTTCCTCTCGACCGGCATCCGCGCCGTCGATCACGCGGTCGAGGACATCTGCTCGCCGCTTTGCCAGCCGCTCTCCGAGGGCGCGTCAGCTCAGGCGCTGAAGCTGCTTGGTCACGGGCTGCGCGGGGTCAAAAGCGATGCCAAAGACCTCGACGCCCGGCTCGAATGCCAGCTAGGCGCGTGGATGTCGATGATCGGCTCGCAGACCGGCGTGCCCAAGGGCGCGAGCCACGGTATCGGCCATGTGCTCGGCGGCACCGCGCATGTGCCGCATGGTTATACCTCCTGCGTGATGCTGCCGCATGTGCTGCGCTTCAATCTTGAGGTCAATGCCGACCGCCAGGCGCTGGTCAGCGACGCGCTCGGCGACCGGGATGCACCGGCGGCCGATCTCGTTGCCGGGCTCATCGCCGATCTCGGCTTGCCGTCGCGGCTGCGCGACGTCGGGGTCAGGGAGGAGCAGCTCGACCGCATCGCCGAATTGTCGATGCACGACCGCTGGATTCACACCAACCCGCGCAAGATCGACGGCCCACCCGTGATCCGCGAAATCCTTGATGCTGCTTGGTAATTCAGTTTGCATCTAAGCATATTTATGCTTATATTCTTTACATGAGAACGACCATCGACTTGCCCGATGAATTGTTCCGCCGTGCGAAAGCGCAAGCGGCATTGCGCGGCAAGAAATTCAAGGACCTCATCGAAGAGGGATTGCGCGCCGTGGTCGACAAGCCTGCCCCAGGAGATCAACCCGAGGCGACAGACGCCGAGACCAAACCGAAGCGGGTCACCGCGCACGATTTGGCCAAAGACCTGATTTTCTACGACGCCGAAGGGCCAGCAGATCTCTCCACCAACCCCAAATATTTTGACGATTTCGGTAGGTGATGCCGGCGGCCTTGTTGGACACCGGGCCACTGGTAGCCTATCTCTTTCCGCGCGACGCCTACCATGATTGGGCGGTCGAACAATTTTCGACGTTCAGCCCACCATTCGCGACCTGCGAGCCTATAATCGCGGAAGCTTGCTTTCTGCTCGCTCGCAACCGCCTCCCGCCAATGCATGTTCTCGAACTTGTCGAGCGCGGCGTCATTGAGCTCGATTTTCAGTTGGCGGAAGAAGCGGCGCTGCTGCGTCGGTCGATGACCCGCTACGCCAATGTTCCGATGTCGCTTGCCGATGCCTGCTTGGTGCGGCTCGCGGAGATGACCGGCCTCCCAATCTGCACATTGGATGCCGATTTCGAAATCTATCGGACGCGCCGCGGACGCGCGCTAGACTTGATCATGCCGCCAAGTCGGCGTGCGTTCCACGAGCCGTAGCAGCTGAGGGGACCGTTATGAAACTGAACGGCGCGACCATTCCCGATGACGTGGTGAGGCGCGTCACCGAACGACGCGGCACCGCGCATTGCTATGCCGATCTCGACCCGCCCAAGACGGCGCTCGTCGTGATCGATCTGCAATACGCCTTCATGGACCCGGTGGTCGGGCATGCGGTGTGTCCGGCGGCGCTCGACATCGTGCCGGCGGTCAACCGGCTCGCCGCCGCGGTGCGGCAATCGGGCGGCGGTGTCTTCTGGGTCAGAATGGCTCACGACGAGCACTGCGCGATCGACTGGTCGGTAAACCACCAGATCGTCATCCCTGCCGCGCGCGAGAAGCGGATCGCGGCGC
>DATNJF010000267.1:0-2857 GCA_035604035.1 Allostellaceae bacterium
CCCTCGAATTGATGAAAGCGATCTCGGCCGCGTTCAACAGCCGCGACGTCGACCGTATTGTGTCGTTCTTTGCCGAGGACGGCGTCTTCTGCCTGTCGCGCGGACCCGAGCCGGTCGGGCGCACGCTGCGCGGCAAGGAAACCATCCGTAAGGCCCTCGCCGACCGCTTCGTGCAGATCCCCGACATGCGCTGGGTGAACGAGGAGTACATCCTCGCGGGCGACCGCGCGGTGTCGGTGTGGACCGTGCGCGGCAAGGGCAGCGACGGCGAAGAGCTTAATTACCAAGGGTGCGACATCTACACCTTCAAGGACGACAAGATCGTTCACAAGAACACATTCTGGAAGATCGTCGAAAACCGCGAGTTGCTGTGACGCTGCGGCACTTGCCATCCACCTGTGCGCATGCACAATTCGCGGCCCAATTCGTTAGTGAGGCAAGATGAAGGCGCTGGTCGCGGTCAAGCGGGTGGTCGATTACAACGTCAAGGTCCGGGTCAAGGCGGACCACACCGGCGTCGAGACCGCCAATGTGAAGATGTCGATGAACCCGTTCGACGAGATCGCGATCGAGGAGGCGCTGCGCCTGCGCGAGGCGGGGACCGTCGAGGAGGTCATCGCCTTTTCCGCCGGCATCCAGCAATGCCAGGAGACGATCCGCACCGCGCTGGCGATGGGCGCCGACCGCGGCGTGCTCGTGCTGACCGATGTCGAATTGCAGCCGCTCGCGGTCGCCAAGTTGCTCAAGGCCGTGATCGAGAAGGAAGGCCCCGAGATCGTCATCATCGGCAAGCAGGCGATCGACGACGATTGCAACCAGACGGGGCAGATGCTGGCGGCGCTCTTGGGTTGGCCACAGGCGACTTTCGCCTCGAAGCTGGTCATCAGCAACGGCAGCGCCGAGGTCACCCGCGAGGTCGATGGCGGGCTCGAGACCATCAAGTTGAAGATGCCAGCGGTTGTCACCACCGATCTTCGACTTAACGAGCCGCGTTACGCATCGCTGCCCAACATCATGAAAGCCAAGAAAAAGCCGATCGACGTGATGACCCCGGACGATCTCGGCGTCGACGTCACGCCGCGCCTCATCACCTTGAAGGTTGAGGAACCGGTGAAGCGCCAGGGCGGGGTGAAGGTCAGCTCGGTCGAGGAGCTGGTCGCCAAGCTCAAGACCGAGGCGAGGGTCATCTGATGAGCATCCTCGTCGTCGCCGAACACGACAACAAATCGGTCAAGCCCGCCACGCTCAATGCCGTTGCCGCCGCGTCGGAGCTGTCGAAAGCCGGAGCGGGCGACATCCATATCCTCGTCGCCGGAGAGGCTTGCCGGCCCGCCGCCGATGCCGCCGCCAAGATCGCCGGCGTGGCGAAAGTGCTGATCGCCGACGACGCGGCCTATGGCCATGGCCTCGCCGAGAATGTCGCGCCGCTGCTGGTCAACCTCGCCGCTAGCTATTCGCATGTGCTGGCCCCGGCGACGACGCAGGGCAAGAATTTGATGCCGCGGGTCGCCGCGCTGCTCGACGTGATGCAGATCTCCGATATCAGCGGCGTCGTTTCCGAGGACACCTTCGTCCGGCCGATCTACGCGGGCAATGCGCTGGCGACGGTGCAGTCGACGGACAAGGTCAAGATCATCACCGTGCGCGGCACCGCGTTTCCGCCGGGCGCGGGCGAGGGCGGCTCCGCCGCGGTCGAGGCGGTGAGCGGCGCCGGCTCGGCCGGCCTCTCCGAATTCGTCCGCGCCGAACTATCGAAATCCGAGCGGCCGGAGCTGACCAGCGCCCGGGTCATCATCTCGGGCGGGCGCGGCATGCAGTCGGGCGACAATTTCCACCTGCTCGAAGCCGTCGCCGACAAGCTTGGGGCGGCGGTCGGCGCTTCGCGCGCGGCGGTCGATGCCGGGTTCGTCCCCAACGACTACCAGGTCGGCCAGACCGGCAAGATCGTCGCGCCCGAGCTCTATATCGCGGTCGGCATCTCCGGCGCGATCCAGCATCTCGCCGGCATGAAGGATTCGAAGGTCATTGTCGCCATCAACAAGGACGAGGAGGCGCCGATCTTCCAGATCGCCGATTACGGTCTGGTCGGCGATCTCTTCAAGATCCTGCCCGAGCTCGACGCCGAGCTCGCGAAAACCCAGAAGTGACCGAGCTCAACCGCATCGGCGTCGTCGGCGCCGGGCAGATGGGCCGCGGCATCGCTCATGTCTGCGCGCTCGCCGGGCTCGATGTTGTGCTGACCGATATCAGCCCCGAAGCGCTCGCCCGCGGCCTCGAAATCATCGACGCCAACATGTCGCGCCAGGTCGCGCGCGGGCGCATTCGCGAGGAGGACAAGGAAGCCGCGCTCGCCCGTATTCACAAGGCCCCCGACTACACCGCGTTCGGCGATTGCGACATGGTCATCGAGGCGGCGACCGAGAAGGAGGACGTGAAGCGCGAGGTGTTCAAGACCCTCGTGCCCTGCCTCAAGCCCGAGGCGCTGATCGCCACCAACACCTCGTCGATCTCGATCACCCGGCTCGCCTCGGCGACCGACCGGCCGGGCAAGTTCATCGGCATGCATTTCATGAACCCGGCGCCGGCGATGAGCCTGGTCGAGCTGATTCGCGGTATCGCCACCGACGAGGCGACCTTCACCGCCACCCGCGATCTCACCGTGAAGCTCGGCAAGACCCCAGTCGCCTCCGAGGATTACCCGGCCTTTATCGTCAACCGCATCCTGCTGCCGATGATCAACGAGGCGGTCTACACGCTTTACGAGGGCGTTGGCACGGTCGAGGCGATCGATACGGCGATGAAATTGGGCGCGAATCACCCGATGGGGCCGCTCGAACTGGCCGATTTCATCGGCCTC
>DATNJF010000268.1:0-33621 GCA_035604035.1 Allostellaceae bacterium
GGCGCGGGGACCTTGCAGCTGCTGGAGCGCCAGGCAGAGCGGCTCGCGGTAAGAGCGGGGCGGCCGATCGTTGTCACCGCGGTTTCGGCGCGCAATCGTCGGGCCGATCGCGGCGCCAACCTCTCGGCGATGCGCTGGTGCGATGATGCGTTGGAGTTAGCGGCGATCCCGGAGATCGATGTCATCGTCGAGCTGATCGGCGGGTCCGACGGGGTGGCGCGGCAGCTGGTCGAGGCGGCGCTCGCCGCCAAGAAACACGTCGTCACCGCCAACAAGGCGCTGATGGCGCATCATGGCACGCAGCTCGCCAAGGCGGCGGAGAAGCAGGGCGTGGCGCTCGCCTTCGAGGCGGCCGTCGCGGGCGGCATCCCGATCATCAAGACCCTGCGCGAGGGGCTGGCGGGCAACCGCATCTCGCGTGTCTACGGCATCCTCAACGGCACCACCAACTACATCCTGACGACGATGCGCGAGAGCGGCCGCGAGTTCGCCGAGGTGCTGGCCGAGGCGCAGAAGCTTGGCTATGCCGAGGCCGATCCGAGCTTCGACATCGACGGGGTCGACGCTTCGCACAAGCTGGCGATCCTCGCCAGCGTCGCCTTCGGCCGCCCGGTCGATCTCGCCGGCGTCTACACCGAGGGCATCCGCCATGTCTCGCGGCTCGACATCGATTTCGCCGAGGAGCTCGGCTATCGCATCAAGCTTCTTGGCATTGCCCGGTTGACCGAGAACGGGCTCGAGCAGCGCGTCCACCCCTGCATGGTCAAGCGCGCGACCCCGATCGCCGCGGTCGAGGGCGTCTTCAACGGCATCGTCGCCGAGGGCGATTTCGTCGGCCGTGTGGTGCTCGAGGGCCGCGGCGCTGGTGCGCATCCGACCGCGTCGGCGGTGGCCGCCGATCTCGTCGACATCGCCGCCGGGCGCCGTATCCCGGCGTTTGGGGTTCCGGCCACTTCGCTCGAAAACCTACCCGGCGCGCCGATGGAGAATCACCGCGGTGCCTACTACATCCGGCTCATGGTGCTCGATCAGCCGGGCGTCATCGCCGATATCGCGGCGGCGCTGCGCGATCAGCTGGTGTCGATGGAATCGATGATCCAGCATGGCCGCGCACCGGGCGAGGCGGTGCCGATCGTGCTGACCACCCATGACACGGTCGAGGCGGCGATGCAGCGCGCGCTCGACGCCATCGCCAAGCTTGGCACCGTGCTCGAACCGCCGCGGATGATCCGCATTGAGGATCTCTGAATAGAAATAACCACGGAGGCACAGAGTTCACGGAGGGCAAATACGGTGAGCCTGTCTTATGGAGGCGATCTGACAGAGCGAGTGATCGGGTTGGCGATTGAGGTTCATCGCCATCTGGGGCCGGGCCTGTTGGAGTCGGCTTACGAGGAATGTTTGTCCTTCGAGCTGGAACAGGCGGGAATACGCTATCGCCGTCAGGTTCCGCTGCCGGTCGTATATAAGGACGTTCGGCTTGACTGCGGGTATCGGATGGACGTGGTCATCGAGAATGAGCTCATTGTTGAGATTAAGGCTACCGAACGAATCGCGCCGATCCATGAAGCTCAGATGCTCACATACCTTCGGCTTAGCGGCCTCCATGTGGGCTTGTTGATGAATTTCAACGATGTGACGCTCCGAAGCGGACTTCGGCGGGTAGTGTTATGAGCGGAGCCATTCTCTGTGTTCTCCGTGCCTCCGTGGTTCAAATTTTCAGGTCTAGTATGGTTTCGCACATGAATGACGATTAGGGAGGAGACTATGTCCGACACCGCTAAGATGGACCGCAACCTCGCGCTCGAAGCGGTTCGCGTCACCGAGATCGCGGCGCTGTCGGCCTCGCGGCTCATGGGCCGGGGCGACGAGAAGGCGGCCGACCAGGCCGCGGTCGATGCGATGCGTCAAGCGCTGAACGGTCTCACCATCGACGGCACCGTCGTCATCGGCGAGGGCGAGCGGGACGAGGCGCCGATGCTCTATATCGGCGAGAAGGTTGGCACGGGACAGGGGCCCAAGATCGACATCGCGCTCGATCCGCTGGAAGGCACCACGATCACCGCCAAAGGTGGCGGCAACGCGCTTGCCGTGCTGGCGATGGCCGATGACGGCGGCTTCTTGAATGCCCCGGACGTCTACATGGAGAAGATCGCCGTCGGCGGTGGGTTGCCCGACCATCTCGTCGATCTCGACGAGGAGCCCGCGATCAACCTCAAGAACCTCGCCCAGGCTAAGCACGCTGACATTGCCGATCTGGTCGTCTGCATCCTCGACCGCCCGCGTCACGCCGAGCTCATCGCCAAAGTCCGCGCCGCCGGCGCGCGGATTATGCTGATCGGCGATGGCGACGTCAGCGGCGTCATCGCCACTTCCGACCCGGAAACCGGCATCGACATCTATATGGGCTCGGGCGGCGCGCCCGAGGGCGTGTTGGCGGCGGCGGCGCTGCGCTGCATCGGCGGGCAAATGCAGGGTAAGCTCTTGTTCCGCAACGATGACGAGCGCGGCCGCGCTCGTCGGCTCGGCATCGCCGATCTTGACCGCAAATACGGGCTGCTCGACCTGGCGCATGGCGATGTGATGTTCGCCGCCACCGGTGTCACCAACGGCACGATGCTGCGCGGCGTGCGGCGTTTCCCGGGCGGCGCGATGACCCATTCGGTGGTGATGCGCTCGCGCACCGGAACCGTCCGCTACGTCGAGGCCAAGCACGATTTGACCCGCAAGGAAAGCTTCGCTCGTTTCTCGCGCTGAATGTTCAAAGGTCATGGCCGTCCCCGGACTTGATCCGGGGATCAACCAGCCATCCCCTGGGGGAGGGGAAGTGGGGGACGACGCGGCATTTCTCGGGGTCGAGCGGTCGGCGAGCGGCCGCCGCTGGCGGCTGCGCCATGCCGGGGATGACGGCGCCGCCGCGGCGATCGCGACCCAGCTCGCGGTGCCGGAAATCCTCGCGCGCCTGTTGAGCCAGCGCGGCGTCGGCCTTGAGGAGGCGGCGCGGTTCCTCAGCCCGCGCCTGCGCGACCAGCTCCCCGACCCGGCGCATCTGAAGGACATGGACCGCGCGGTCGAACGCTTGGTCCGCGCCATCCGCGACCACGAGAAGATCGTTGTCTTTGGCGATTACGACGTTGACGGCGCCACCTCGGCGGCGCTGCTGTTGCGCTTCTTCGCTTCGGTCGGCACCGAGGGCGGGCTCTATGTTCCTGACCGCATGCGCGAGGGCTACGGCCCCAACGCACCGGCGCTGCTGCGCCTCAAAGCGGAGGGCGCCGGCCTCGTCATCTGTGTCGATTGCGGCACCACCGCGCATGAGGCGCTCGAGGCGGCGAAGACCGCCGGTCTCGACCTTATCGTCATCGACCACCATGTCGCCGAGCCGCTATTGCCGAGCGCGGTCGCGGTGGTCAACCCCAACCGGCTCGATGAGGTGAGCGCGCATGGCAATCTCGCCGCGGTGGGCGTCGCCTTCCTGCTCGCCGTCGCCGCCAACCGGGCGCTGCGCGATTCTGGCTGGTACCGCACCCGGCCGGAGCCCGATCTTTTGCAATGGCTCGATCTTGTCGCGCTTGGCACGGTTTGCGATGTCGTGCCCTTGACCGGGCTCAACCGCGCGCTCGTCGCGCAGGGGCTCAAGGTCGCGGCGCGCGGTGGCAATCCGGGTATGGTCGCGCTGGCGGCGCTTGGCGCCGCGCCCGGACGCATCGAGCCCATCAATGCTTATCAGCTCGGCTTCGTTTTGGGGCCTAGGGTCAATGCCGGCGGACGGGTCGGCGTCGCCGATCTCGGCGCGCGGCTGCTGTCGACCGACGACCCGGCGCTCGCGGCCGAATGGGCGCAGCAACTCGATGGCTACAACAAGGAGCGCCGCGAGATCGAGCGCGTGACGTTGGAAGCGGCGATCGAGCTGGTCGAGCGGCAGAACAGCGGCTCGCCGGTGCTGGTCTTCGCCGCTTCCGAGGGCTGGCATCCTGGCGTCATTGGCATCGTCGCCGCGCGTCTGCGCGAGCGCTACGAGCGCCCGGCCTGCGTCGTCGCGCTGGCCGACGGCATCGGCCGGGGTTCAGGCCGCTCGATCCCCGGCCTTGCGCTCGGCTCGGCGGTGATCGCCGCGCGCCAGGCTGGGCTTCTCATCAATGGCGGCGGGCACGCGATGGCGGCCGGTTTCACCGTCGCCGCCGACAGACTCGTCGAGCTGCAGGAGTTCCTCGCCGAGCGGCTCAATGACGGGCTCGACCACTCAAAGCTGGTGCCCGAGCTGGCGATCGACGCGGCAATCTCCGCCGGCGCGGCACAGGGTGATCTGGTCGCCCAACTCGACGACCTGGCTCCCTTCGGCTCGGCCAATCCGGAGCCGCGTTTCGCGTTTCCCACTGTGCGCGCCGCCTATGTCGAGCCGGTCGGCACCGGACATCTGCGCCTGCGGGTCACCGATGCGATCGGCGGCGCGACGCTGAACGCCATCGCCTTTCGCGCGGCGGACACCCCGCTTGGCAAGCTGTTGACCGAGGCGAAGGGGAGGGCCGTCCATCTCGCCGGCCATTTGCGCCGCGACACTTGGCGCGGCGGCGACGCGGTGCAGCTTGTGGTCGATGATGCGGCGCCGGTGGAAAGCTAGGACGGAGAACCTTGATGGTTGACCAGACCGAGATCCCCGAGGGGGTGCACGAGCATCACCATCATCTCGAAGAGGGCGGGGATGGCGGATTCCGCCGTATGGCCGCGATTTATCTCGGAATCGTCGCGATGCTGTTGGCGATTTCGTCACTGGGCGGCGGCAAGGCGACCAAGGAGATGCTGGCCGCCAGTATCCGCGTCTCCGATACCTATGCCTTCGCTCAGGCCAAGTATTTCCGCCAGATCGCATACGAATTGGCGGCCGACCAGTTCGAGGCCGATCTCGCCGCTCAACCCGCGATGCCCGACGAGGCCAAGACCGCGATGAAGGCGTCGATCGCGCGCTATCGCGCCGCGGCGGCGCACGATGCCAGCGACCCGGAGAAGGGCGAAGGCCGCAAGGAGCTGCTCGCTAAGGCCAAGGAAATCGAGATCGCGCGCGACCACGCCGAGGCGCAGGACCCCAATTTCCAGTTCGCCGCGGCGCTGTTCCAGATCGCGATCGTGCTCGGCTCGGTCTCGATCGTCGCGTCGTCGCGCGCGCTCATCGGACTCAGCGCGGTTCTCACCGTCGCCGCGGTGGCGCTGACCATCAACGGGTTCTTCCTCCTCGTGCCGATGCCGGCGGGGTAGGGCGGATAAGCTCAGCACCATCCGCCGATGCGGCGGGCGGCGGAAGACGCTTCGCTTTTCCGCCTACGGCGATTACGTCGGCTCGGCCGACATGATCTCCGCCGTACCGCCGTCGAGCTCGGCGAGGCTGCGCCCGCGGGTTTCCGGCAACAGCAGCAGCATCAGGATCATCAACCCCGAGGCGATCGCGCTGAAGATCGCGATCGTCGTGCCGAGGTCGAGGCTCTGGCTGAGATAGCCGACCATGGTCGGGAAGAACGAGCCGATCGCCCGCCCGGCATTGTAGCAGAACCCCTGGGCGTTCCCGCGTACGCTGGTTGGAAACAGCTCGGTCATGAACGGGCCCATCGGCGGGAATTTCATCAACAGGGCCATGAACATCGGCACCCCGGCGAAGAGCAGCGCGGTGTCGCCCATCGGGATGAACATGTAGAGCAGGATGAACACGAGCGAGAGGATCGCCGACCACATAAAGGTCTGCTTGCGGCCGATCGCGTCGCTCAGATACGTGCCGAGCAGGAAGCCGAACAGCGCCCCGAGGATCTGCACCAGCAGAAACCCGCCCGCGGCGGTCGCCGAGAAATGCCTGACGGTGCGCAAATAGGTCGGCATCCAGATGCCGATCGCATAACCGCCGCCCTGCGCGCCGGCGACCATGATCGACACCTTGACCGTCGTCCACAAATGCTCCCCGCGAAACGCCGAGAACAGATGCGAGAAGCCGACCCGGCCGCGCTCCCGCTGGGTTTTGTGGAAGATGTCGGGCTCGTCGATGTGGCGGCGGATCCAGAACACGAAAACCGCCGGGAAGAGGCCGATCCCGAACAGCACGCGCCAGGCCATCGCCTCGGGCACCAGCCAATAAACCGCGGTGTAGACCAGCGCCGCGCCACCCCAGCCGATCGCCCAGCCGGTCTGCACGATGCCGACGCCGCGCCCGCGATACTTGTCGCGGATTACTTCGCCCATCAGCACCGCGCCGGCGGCCCATTCGCCGCCAAAGCCGAACCCGTGCAGCGCTCGCAGGATGAAGAGCTGCTCGAAATTCTGCGCGAACGCGCAGAAGAAGGTAAAAATCGAGTACCACAGGATGGTGATCTGCAGCATCCGGACTCGCCCGTAACGGTCGGCGAGCGTTCCCGAAAACCAGCCGCCGAACGACGAGACCAACAGGGTCACCGTGGCAATGAGCCCCGCTTCGCCCTTCGACAACCCCCAGATCCCGATCACCGTCGGGATCACGAAGCTGTACATCTGCACGTCGAACGCATCGAGCGACCAGCCGCCGAAGCACGCCCACATCGTGCTGCGCTCTTTGCCCGTCAGGTCGCGGTACCAGGCCAGCATCGTTTCCTCCCGTAAGCGCGTTTATGTTTGTGGGGAAGCAAAGCCGATAATCGGCCGGGCTGTCACGTTGGAGAAACGCGGAGCCGCCATGCAACCGACAAACGACCGCGATGTCCTTCTGGTAGTCGATATTCAGAACGATTTCTGCCCGGGCGGAGCGCTGGCCGTGCCCGGCGGCGACGAGATCGTGCCGGTGGTCAACCGGCTCGCCCACGGCTTCGCCCACGTCGTCCTGACCCAGGACTGGCACCCGCCCGGCCATTCGTCGTTCGCCAGCGCGCATCCGGGCAAAGCGCCGTTCGACAGCGTCGAGATGCCGTACGGCGCGCAAATCCTGTGGCCGGACCATTGCGTCCAGGGCACGCCGGGCGCGGCGTTCCATCCGGGGCTCGACATCCCCCATGCCGAGCTGATCGTCCGCAAGGGCTTCCGCCGGGCGATCGACTCGTATTCGGCATTCCAGGAGAACGACCGCAAGACGCCGACCGGACTGACTTCTTATCTGCGCGAGCGCGGTTTCGAGCGCGTGACTCTATGCGGCCTCGCCACCGATTTTTGCGTGCTCTATTCGGCGCTCGACGCCCGCGCCGCCGGGTTCGCCACAACCGTCGTCATCGACGCCTGCCGCGGCCTCGATGTCGGCGGCTCAATCGCCCGCGCGCTCGAAGAGATGCGAAAGGCGGAGATTAAGCTGATTTAGCTCGGCGTTAGCCGCCGCGGAATCGGCCGCAACGGCCGTCGCTCGACCTCGAAGGTCGGTTGCGGCCGCGGCGTTGCCGGGAAGGCTTCCGGGCCGGCGCCGTCGCGCGGCGGCATGCGGGCTGGTGTCGTGGCAATACGCGGACGCCGGACCGGTCCGGTGCCCGGCGGCTTCTTCGCCGGTTTCTCGCTGAGTTGCACCGACAGCTTCGAGCCGTCGAGCTGGGTGCCGTTGAGGCCGCCGATCGCCGCCTTAGCGGCCTTCTCGGTGGCGATATCGACAAACCCGTAGCGCAGTTTGGCGCCGGTGACCGGATCGCGGGCGATCGCCGCGCTCAGCACGATGCCGTAGGGGTCGAACGCCTCAGCCAGCCGCTCTTCGGAAAAATCCGGCGGCAAATTGCCGACGAAGACATTGCCCTTGTGTTGACGCGCACGCATTTGCCCCCGGCCCCTTGCGGCATTCCCGATGGTGTTGCGCCTTAGTTGTGGTCGCCATCCCCGCTCGTCAACGTGGCGCGCCGGGCTTGAGGCGCAATGCCGCAATGCAGCATCGCACGATCCACCGTGGAGGAAACGCCGTTCGCAATCGAGCGTTGCATCCAGAGGGCGATCTACGCGAGCATCGCCGCAGCCGAGGAGGAGAGTCATGCCCGTCAAACCGATCCCCGATGGCTACCCCAGTCTCACGCCGTATCTGATCGTCGCCGATGGTGCGGCAGCGATCGCGTTCTACAAACAGGCGTTCGGTGCGATCGAGCGGCTGAGGCTGGTTGCACCGGGCGGCAAAATCGGCCATGCGGAACTTGAGATTGGCGGCAGCGTCGTGATGCTCGCCGACGAACACCCGCCCCACGACGCCTGGGCGCCGGCGCATTTTGGCGGCTCGCCGGTCATGCTGCACCTCTATGTCGGGGACGTGGATGCCGTCGTTGCTCGCGCTGTCTTCGCGGGCGCAACGCTCAAACGGCCGATTGAGAACCAATTCTACGGCGACCGTTCCGGCTCTTTTGCCGATCCGTTCGGCCACACCTGGCATGTCGCCACCCATATCGAGGATGTGAGCCCGGAGGAAATCGACCGGCGCGCCCAAGAGGCAATGAGGAAAGGGCAGGGAGGATGATCCCACGCGAGCGGATCCCGTATTCGGCGATCGTCGATCGGCCGCCGCTGAGGCTTCCGGGCGGCGCCCGCATCGTCGTCTGGCCGATCGTCAACCTTGAGGTCTGGGATATCTCGCGGCCGATGGCGCGCCAAGTGCTGCCGGCGCCGACCGGCCAGGTGCTGCTCCCCGACGTGCCCAACTGGTCGTGGCACGAATACGGGATGCGGGTCGGGGTGTGGCGCTTCTTCGACCTGTTCAAGCGGCTCGATATCCGCCCCACGGTGTCGATCAACGCCCGCGTCTGCGAGGATTACCCGCGCGTCGCAGAGGCCTGCCACAGCGCCGGCTGGGAGTTCATGGGCCACGCTTACGAGCAAGGCCCCATGCATTTGATCGACGACCAGAAGGCGATGATCGACAAGGCGGTGTCGGTGATCGAGACATTCACCGGGTCGAAGCCGGTGGGCTGGCTCGGCCCCGGCCTCACCCAGACCTACGAGACGCCGGAACTCTTGGCCGCCGCCGGGATTAAATACATCGGCGACTGGGTCTACGACGACGAGCCGACCGAGATTTCGACCGCCAACGGTCCGCTGGTGACCTTGCCCTACACGGTCGAGCTCAACGACATCCCGATGATGATCGTGCAGCACCACGAGTCGGAATACTTTACCCGGCGCTGCATCGACACCTTCGACCGGCTCTACCAGGAGGGCGCCAACCGCGCCAAGATCATGGCTGTCGCCATCCACCCCTACATCTCCGGCCAGCCGCATCGGATCAAATACCTCGAAGCGGCCTACGACCACATCGCCCGCCACTCCGGCGTGCTGCACTGGAACGGGGTGGAGATACTGGAGTGGTATCAGGGGACGAAAGGGTGACGGCGAACGAGAAGCCCATCGTGCACGGCGCGTCGTACAGCGTCTATGTGCGGGCAGTGCGCTTGGCGCTGGAGGAAAAGGGCATCGACTACGAGCTTGTTCCAGTCGATGTTTTCGCGCGGGGCGGGCCGCCATCCGAGCACAACGCGCGGCACCCGTTTGGCAAGATTCCCGCGTTCGAGCATGCCGGTTTCCGGCTTTACGAAGCGGGCGCAATCACACGCTACGTCGACGAAGCGTTTGCCGGTCCGCCGCTCCAACCCCATGACCCTTGCAGCCGTGCGCGCATGAACCAAGTGATCAGCGTCCTCGACAGCTATGCCTATCGCACGCTCGTCTGGGACATCTACGTCGAGCGGGTCAGCCGCCCCGCGCAAGGACTGGCTACCGATGAGGAACGAGTGGCAGCGGCCTTGCCAAGAGCGGCGACTTGCCTCTCGGCCCTGTCGGATTTACTGGCTGATGCGCCCTGGCTCGCCGGACCAGCAATCAGTCTCGCCGATCTTCATGCCGGGCCAATATTCGCGACCTTCCGGCTCGCGCCTGAGAGCCGACAGCTGCTCGAGCCGCACGAGCGCCTTGCCGCGTGGTGGGATCGACTCAGCGCGCGTTCGAGCTTTGTGCGGACGCAGTCTTTGCCGCGCCACGCCAGGTGAAAGGAATTTGCACCCGGACGACCAGGAGTGAGCTCGATTGTAGCGCTACGGGTGGTTGAAGCTTCCGGGGGTATCGCTGTACCAGCTACCGACGACAGCGCCGGTGGGATCGAGAAGGCTGATGCGGTGTGTGCGGGCCTCGTCAGCACTGAGAATATTGGGGGCGGCTGTTGCGACTCCGAGCGAGGCAATTGCTAACGCCGAACAAACCAGACCGATCAGTACACGGTTTTGCCGTTCGACGCGGCGCAGGCGAGTCTGGAGGTGGGTGAGCGTTGTCTCGTCCTCCGGGCGTTCGACGGTCATGAGAAAACTCCTTTCCGATCGGGCCGATCTTTTTTTCACGTTAGAATGTAGGGAGGGCCGAGCGAAGCCATGCCCATCTGTCGGCGCTCGATAACGGGCCTATGCCGGGAGTGAACGATGCTGCCCACCGAACGCCTCGACTATTCGCCGATCTCCGGCCGCAAGAAGCTGGTGCTCCCCGGCGGGGCGCGGCTGGCGCTGTGGGTCATCGTCAATGTCGAGGAATGGGACATCAACGAGACGATGCCGCGCACCGTCTTGACCCCGCCGGCGGGCGGGTCGCCGATACCCGACATTCCCAACTGGGCGTGGCACGAATACGGCAACCGGGTCGGGTTCTGGCGCATGCTCGAGGTGTTCGACGAGCTGAAGGTGCCGGCGGTGCTGGCGATCAACGGCTCGGCGATCGCTCGCTACACCGCCATCGTCGACGCTGCCAAAGAACGCAACTGGGAGTTCATCGGCCACGGTTTCAGCCAAAAGAACATGCAGAAGGTCGCCGACGAGGCCGCCGATATTGCCCTCACCTCCGCGGCGATCCGCGACGCGACGGGCAGAAACCCGCGCGGCTGGCTCGGCCCCGGCCTCACCGAGACCTGGGACACCCCCGACCTCCTCGCCGAAGCCGGCTACGACTATGTCTGCGACTGGGTGCTCGACGACGAGCCGGTGGCGCTGAAAACCCGCGGCGGCAAGAGCATCGTCAACCTGCCCTACACCCAGGAATGCAACGACGTGGCGATGATGCTGATCCAGCATCACAAGGCGAGCGAGTACCAGGACCGCGCGATCGACCAGTTCGAGCAGCTCTACCGTGACGCGGCCACCTCGGCGCGGGTCATGGCGCTGGTCATCCACCCCTACATCATGGGCGCGCCGCACCGGCTCAAATATTTCCGCAACGCGCTCGCCCATATCTGTGCGCACCAAGGCGTCCTGTGCTGGACCGGCGAGCAGATTTTGGAGTGGTATTTGGGGCAGCGGAACTGACGGCGTGGACCTCTCCAACGCCTCGCTCGCCGACATCCAGCAGGCGCTCGCCTCCGGCCGCGTCACGTCGTCGGCGCTGACTCAAGCCTATCTCGCCCGGATCGAGGCCTACGACCGCGCCGGCTGGAACCTCAATTCGGTGCGCGAGATCAACCCCGACGCGCTCGCCATCGCCGGGTTGCGCGACGGCCAGAAACCGACGAAGCGCTATCCGCTCGCCGGCATCCCGATCCTGGTCAAGGACAACATCGCCACCGGTGACCGCCAGCACACCACCGCCGGCTCGTTGGCCCTTGAAGGCGCGCGCGCCAAGCAGGACGCGACCGTCGTCAAACGGCTGCGCGCCGCCGGCGCGGTGATCCTCGGCAAGGCCAACCTTACCGAGTTCGCCAACATCCTGGCGATCGACATGCCCTCGGGCTACAGCTCGCTGGGCGGCCAGGTGAAGAACGCCTATGTGCCGCTGCTCGACGGCAAGGGCGTGCCGGTCGTGACGCCGGGCGGGTCGAGCTCCGGCTCGGCGGTCGCGGTGGCGGCCGGCCTCTGCGCGGCGGCGATCGGCACCGAGACCAGCGGTTCGCTGCTCAACCCGGCGACGCAGAACGGGGTCGTCACCGTCAAGCCCACCGTCGGTCTCATCGGCCGCGCCGGGATTCTGCCGATATCGCACAGCCAGGATACCGCCGGCCCGCTGACCCGCACGGTGCGCGACGCGGCGATCCTCCTCAACGTGCTGGCGGCGCGTGACCCGGCCGACCCGGCGACCCGCAAGCTCCAGCGGCAGCCCGATTACACCCAATGCCTCGACCCCGACGGACTCAAGGGCGCGCGCATCGGCGTGCCCAGCGACCCCGCCGACCCCGGCAACGATGCCTATTTCCCGGCGCAGACCGCCCGCACCCAGGCGGCGATGCGCGAGGTCATTGCGGTGCTCGAGGGCGCCGGCGCCACCATCATTCGCGCCAACATCCCGACGATCGGCTGGATGGGCGGGCCGGGCGCCAACATGGCGGTGCTCAACACCAATCCCCATAGCCCGGCGCGCTACAGGCCGGCCTACCGCTCGATCGTCTTCATCTACGAGCTGAAGCGCGACCTCGACCTCTATTTGCGCGACTGGGCGCGCGAGACGACGATGCGTTCGCTCGCCGACATCGTTGCCTTCAACGAAGCTCACCCCGAGCGCGCCGCGCGTTTCGGCCAGGACATCTTCCTTGCTGCCGCGGCGACGAAGGGCGACCTCAGCGAGCTCGAATACAAATCGGCGCGGGCGATGGATGTGCGCTCGGCCGGCGCGCTCGGCCTCGACGCCTATATGGACCAGCACCGTCTCGACGTGGTGCTGTTTCCCGGCGCGGCGGGGGCGGGGATCGCTGCCAAGCCCGGCTATCCCAGCGTCCAGGTGCCGGCCGGGTTCACCGCCGGGGTCGGCAATGCCGAGACGCCGGACTTTCCGATTGGCGCCACCTTCGCCGGCCGCGCCTGGAGCGAGCCGACCCTCTTGCGCCTCGCCTATGCCTACGAGCAGGCCTCGCGGGCGCGCCGCCCGCCGGCGGGGTATCCGCCGCTGTAGCTCGTTCGCATAAATCCAAACTTCCGCGTCAATCCGCCACGCGATTGCCACGATTAACCGGCATTGAAACCCGCGCCGGGCATCGCGAGGTGTTGGCGGCCGATGCAGAGATCAGGTTGATCGAAATCGAGGAAGATCAACTTGGTAAATCTGCATCGCTCCGGTAATAGATCAGGGTCGCGCCGCTTGTAATGAGGGAGCGATCCACAAGGGCTCGAAGAGCGTGAGGCGGTGATGGGGGTTATCGTCGGAATGTTCAAGGAGCTGGCCCGGCTCGGGGTGAGCCGAGCCGCCGCGTTCTTCTATGCGGTCGCGGTCGGCGTTGTCGCGAATATCCTGATCGCGCATTTCTCGCCGCACGACACTGGAACCCCCGTCCAGGTGAGCGCGCCCGCGACCGCCGTAGTCCCGCCGCCAAGCGCTGTCGCCCCGCCGGCGGCTGCCGTGGTCAAGCCCGCCGCCGGGCCGGTCGCCACCGCGGTGATCCAGACAAGGCCCGCGCCGCAGCCCATACCGCCTGTCGCGGTCACCGCGCCGCTGGCCCCGCAAACCCCGCCGCATGTCGCTGCCGCGCCGGTGGTGACGCCGCCCCATCCGGCGCCGCCGGTCGCCGCGATCGCGCCGACCCCGACGGCACCGCCTGCGGCCATCCCCGATCCGTCCGCGGCAGCCAGCCTGCCACCCGCCGCGACCTTGCCACCGCCGCCGTTGAAGCCGGCCGCGGTGTCGCTCGCGCCGGCGCCCGCCGACATGGCGGCGCCCAAGCCCGCCGACACGGCGCCACCCAAGCCTGCCGAAGCGGCTGAGCCCAAGCCCGTCGACGCGACGCCGCCGAAATTGGCGCCGATCACCAACGAAGTCGCGGTCGGCCCGCCGCCTGGACTGCCCTCGAAGCCGGTATCGCTGTTGCCGGCCCCGACCGGCACGGAGCCCGTCGAGACCGCGGTGCTGCCTTCGGCCGACACCCCGCCGAAAAAGCCCGGCCCCGGCAGCGGCGGACTGTATTAGGAAGTCCGCTCCATCCCGGCGAAGGCCGGGACCCATTTATCAGTTCCTCGTGCGTTTGAAACATGAGCCCCGGCTTCCGTCCTCGCCTTTGGGACGGAATTTGACCTCGCGAATTCAATCTGCCAGTCTTTGCGTGACGGTTCCCCTCGGGGATCAAAAGGGAACGCGGTCAGGACCGAAAGGTTCGAAGCCGCGGCTGCCCCCGCAACTGTGAGCGGCGAGCCAAGCGCCATCTACGCCACTGGAAGCCTCTCGGGGTGTCTGGGAAGGCGGCGCAAGGCGGAGACCCGCAAGCCAGGAGACCTGCCGTCGCCGTGGTCAAACGCGGGCGCGTCGGACGGGGTGTGCCGACGGGAAGCTGGTCTCGTGCCCGCGTCACCGCGCCACTTCTCCCGCTTCTTCCGTTCGCGTTGGCCGCTTCGGGGTCGAGGCGAACATGCGGACGCGCACACTCGGATACCTCTGCGGACTTTCTATCGGCTTCCTGTTCTTGGTCTCGCTAAGCCACGCCCAGATGGTCGGGCCGACGCCACAACCCCCGGGCATTCCGATCACTCCCGATGAGGCGTCGCAAGTTCAACCTGAGACCTGGGCCGTTCACGAGCAGGCCACGAATACGTGGTTGCTGCAACCGGCCTTCCGATCACCCTATCAGGGACCTCAAAGCCTCAGCCCTGCCACGAATGGCCGGGAGACGGTTGATCTGACACTTTATGCGGGGCTGCGGCCATGGCAGGGCGCGGAGTTCTGGTTCAACCCCGAAATCGATCAGGGGTTCGGACTCAGCGATACCTTCGGTGTAGCCGGCTATCCGAGCGGCGAAGCCTACAAGGTTGGTAAGGCGGAACCCTATTTCATCATTCAGCGTGCGTTCCTGCGCCAGACCGTGGATCTGGGCGGCGATACCGAAAAACTCGATCCCGACCTGAACCAACTCGGGGGCACTCAGACCGTCAATCGTCTCGTGTTCACAATCGGCAAATACTCAATCGTCGATATCTTCGACACCAACAAATACGCCCATGACCCGCGCAATGACTTCCTCAACTGGTCGATCATCGACCAGGGCGCTTTCGATTATGCGGCGAACGCCTGGGGCTTCAGCTACGGAGCCGCAGCGGAATGGTACCAGGATTGGTGGGCTGTCAGGACTGGTGTGTTCGATCTGTCAACCACGCCGAACGGGGTCAACATGTCTCCCGGCGTCCGGCAGGGACAATGGGTCGCAGAATTGGAGGAGAGGCATCGCCTGTGGGACCAACCCGGTAAGCTCAAGCTCCTTTACTGGCTTACCCGGGGCAATCTGGGAACCTATACAGACGCAATCGCCCTGGGAATGGCGACCGGCACGACACCATCGACCGGCGCCGTCCGCAATTTTCACACCAAAGACGGTATTGGACTGAATCTCGAACAGCAACTTACGACCGATTTGGGCTTCTTCGCCCGCGCCAGCCTATCCCAAGGCAACGTAGAAGAAGTCGATTTCACCGACATCAATCAGTCGGTATCGGCGGGCTTTTCGTTGGCCGGATCGCGTTGGAACCGGCCCGACGACACGGTGGGACTGGCGGGCATTGTCAACCGCATCTCGCACGACGGCAAGCTCTATTTGGCTGATGGTGGTTTGGGCGGGATTATCGGCGACGGCCAATTACCGAACGCCGGCCCCGAGCAAATCCTGGAAGCCTATTACAGCATCCCGGTGTTCAGCTTCGCTCACATCGCGGTGGACTATCAGTTCGTCAAGAATCCGGCCTACAACCGTGACCGAGGACCGGTCTCAATCTTCGGTATCCGAACTCACATAGAGTTCTGAGGATCGGGATGGTTAGCGGGCGCTTCGAGCGACCCGGATCGCGGAGTGGCGCTCCGGGGCAAACTGCTTTTCGGCAAAGAACCCGAATACCAAGCCGAGCATCGTCCAGAGGACGAGTTCGATGCCGAGCGAGGCGAGGCGGAAGCGCCACAGGGTCGTCGCTGAGAAATCAGCGGGAACTTCGTTCACGGGCGGCAGAACCAACATGCCGGCGGCGATGACGATTAGATAGGCCGCTCCCACCACGATCGCGGCGTTCCACACGCCAAACCGGCGAGCAAGCGGCCTGCCCGTCGACAAGGCCGCAACAGCCCCGATCACGGAAAGTGAGATCATCGTGAAATAAAGCCCGGTCCGTGACCCGATGGTCTCGGGATCACCGATAGACGGAGGATTGGCCGGATATTTGATCTGCGGGACCAGGATCAGCGCGACGAAACCGGTGGCAGCAAGTACCGCCGCCGTGCCGCGTGGGCTTAGCTGTCCGAGCCGCCTGTAGGTATAAGCAAACACGAGGGCAAAGATGCCACCGAGAGCACAGCTATAGACGAGGACGCCTGTCAGGAGACCGATAGTGCTCTGCACGGCGCGGCTGACCAGTTCCGGCTCGGGCGCTTGCCCGGCCATTTGATGCATGTGCTGCTCGAACCCGATGGCGAGATCGACTTGTGGTTCGCCAAACACCCAGGCAAAGCCGAACGCCAGCAGGCCCGCTAGGATACCGGCCAGCATGCCCCGGACGAGCAGCGCTCGCACCACGCGGAGAGTCCGATCGTCAGTGGCAGGGGAAGCCCAACAGGTGCCGCCCGTCGTGGACGAATTCGTGGATATACATGCCGGGGAAGATCGAGGTCGCGCCCTGCTCCGCGCCGACGAAATAGAGCACCAACAGAAAAATCAGCTCGCCGAACACCGCCCACGGCAGGATTTCCCCTACCGGAATGGAGACCGGCCTAGCAGATGGGGCGACAGCAGCAATGGTCATGATTTCTCCCCGAGCGCGCACGCGGAGGATCGGTTTACCCGGCTTGCCTGTCAACGTGCAAACCTGCCCGCCATTTTTGGATGCGTTAGTTTCTGACAGATGACCCGCGGGACACGCCCGGGGGAGTGATATTTTGAGCGGCGCGCCCTATTCCGGCTTCGTCCCGACGCAGCAATGTAGCGCGTGGGAGGCGAGGAGCGTGCCTTCCGCCGCGGCCTTGTCGCGCGCCGCGTGCCACACCGGCAGCTCATCGGCGGAGAGCAGCGACAGCACGTGGTCCTCGCGATAGCGCCAGATCGGCCCGTCCGGGCGATCGAGCGTGATCATCGCGGGATATGAGATCACGCCGGTAAGCCCCACTTGCCGCATGCGCCGATAGAGGCTCGCATCGGCGACTCCGCCCGGTCCCACCGATTGCGGCGTCGGGGTGATTTTGCGGCGGATGTTTTCCGGCACGTCGAGGTTCCACCATTGCGGCAGGTCGATCGCCCGCACCACCACCCCGATCCGCCCACCCGGCCGCGCCACCCGGATCATCTCGGCGATCGCCGTGTCGGCGTCGCATTCCTCGAGCACCGTCACCGAGAACACGCAACCGAACGACGCGTCGGGAAACGGCAGCTGCTCGGCATTGCCCGGCCGGAAATCGACGCGGCCGCCAATGCCCTCGGCCCCGGCCAACGCCGCCGCCTCGCCCAAAAGAAAGGTATTGGGGTCGATCGCGGTGATCGGGTTGTCGACCATCGCAGCCAGCTGGCGGTCGAGCGAGCCGGCGCCGCAGCCGACATCGAGCATTGCCTCGCCTGGCTGCGGCGCCATTGCATCGACCAGGTTCCGGAACATGGCGCGATAGCTCGGCGCCTGGGCGCGGTCCTCGAGCATCGCCACCCCGCCGAGATGCCGCCCGCCGAGCCGGATCACGGTGAAGTGCTTGGCCAGTTCGGGCACCACGGGATCCCATTGTGAGGCCGCCAGAAAGAACGGCATCAGGATCAGCGCCGGCCCGCTGCCCTCGATGCGATAGGTGATCCCGGCATGGTGCCCCTCGCCGGCGAGTTTCGGCGCGTCCGCCGCATGTCCGGCGAGAAACCCGGTCATCGCCTCGACGACCTCGCCGGTGCGCTCGGCCGCGACATCGGCCCAGCCCTGCGCCTCATACCCGTCGAGGATGACGCGTTGCGCCTCCGGCAGCCGCGAAGCGGCGCGCGTCGTCACCTCGAAGGTCGGGCCGTATTCCCCGGCGATCATCAGCATTCGTCCGCCGAGCTTGGCGAACGGCGTGGGATCGAGCCGCACCGGGGTGACGCAAACGATCCCGCCCAGTCGCTCGGGAAGCGCTGCGGCGAGCCCAGCCATGTCGGAGACGATCTGGCTCGCCATATGGACCCGGCCAAGCTGGAGATGGTCAAAGAGCGCAACCAGTCGGTCGGTCAGCGTCAATTCATTTTGCGGCACTGGTCTCTCTCCACCTTCATGTCCGGCGACCTGCAGCGTTGACACCGCGGGTACGCGCGCCGGATCATTTCCGCACACCTTAGCGAGAGGGATGGCGATGCGGAAACTCCGGACGATCTTTCGCCTGCCGCTCGCGGCGCTCATGCTGCTCGGCGCCTCCGGCGTGGCGCTCTCGCAGAGCCCCGCGCCGAGCCCGCCGCCACCATCGCGGCAACCGGTGATTTCCGATGATTCGCTCGACGATTTCGCCGACCTCAACCGCAACTTGGTCGTGCTGGAAAGCAAGATCGCCAAGGCGAAGCGCATTATCGCCGCGAGTCAGGACCCGGATGTTCCTTCCAGCCGGCGCGAGGCTTTCCGCGCAATGGTCGCGGGCCTCATCGATGCCTTCGCTGACGGCGGCGAGGTCGCGCAATTGGGCCAGTCGGCCGCAGATTTCGTACACAAGCGCCTGGCCGAGGCGCAACAGGATGCAAACTTCCCACCCGAACAAAGGGAGGCGCTGATCACCCGCTGGCGCCGCCTGGCGATGCAGACCGAGGCGGTCGCGGCCACTCTCGACAGCACCCGCAAGGACGTTGCCGACAAGCTGCAGCTGCTGCAGACCAAGGCGGATTTCGTCGATCAGATGGAGAAGCTGCGTCAAGGCCGAGCCGTGCTCGACGCGATCGCCGATCTCGCAGACCAGCGCCAGTCGGTCAGCCAGCGCGTGCGAGACTTGCTGCAAGGGCGGCCCAACGACGCGCCGAACATGTAAGGCGGTATAGCGCCGGCCCTAAGCCACTACCCCCGCCTCGCGCAGCGCGGCGATCTCCGCGTCGCCGTAGCCATATTGGCGCAGCACCTCGTCGCTGTTCTGGCCGACCGCGGGCGCGGTGCGCGGCGGCACCTTCTCCTGCCCCGCGAGAAAGAACGGGCTGTCGATCGTCCACAAATCCGGGTCGTCCGCATAGGGCCTCAAAAACCCGGCGGCGAGCACCTGCTCGTCATGGCGAATGTCTTCCACCCGGCCGACCACGCCAAAGATTAGCCCCGCCTCGTCGAGCGTCTTGCGCCAATGCGCGAGGTCGTGCTCGGCGAAACGTCGGTCGAGGATCACCACGAGCTCGCGCGCGTGCTTGTTGCGCAGAGGGTCGGTGGCGAAGCGCGGGTCGTCGAGTTCGCCGCCATGGTCGAAGCAGGTCTTGAACTTGTCCCAGCGCCATTCGTCGGCGGCGATCGACAAGAGCAGCCAGCGGCCGTCGCGGCACTGGTAATGGACGCGCAGCGCCGACAGCGCCTCGTGGCGCGGCGGTTGCGGCCTGACCTCGTCGCCGCAGAGCGCCGCCTGCACCGAGCAGGCGTTGGCCCACAGCCCGTTCGCCAGCAGCGACGAGCCGACGTAATTGCCCTTGCCGGTTTTCTCGCGCTGATAGAGCGCGGTGACGATCGCGCCATAGGTGCCCATCGCCGAGGGGTGGTCACCCATTCCCGGCAGCGAGCGCGCCGGGTTGACCTCCTCGCCGGCGCGCACGAGGTCCATCAGCCCGGTGCGCGCCCACCACGCGGTCGCGTCGAAACCGGGTTTGCTCGCCTCCGGGCCGGTCTCGCCATAGCCGGTGAACGAGGCGTAGATCAGCCGTTCGTTGAGATGCTTGAGGTCGTCATAGGTGATGCCGAGCCGGCCGCGCGCCGGCGGCGGGTAGTTGGTGATGAAGACGTCGGTATCCTCAACCAACCGGTAGAGAACCGCGCGGCCCGCTTCCTGGCGCAGATCGAGCGCCAGGCTCCGTTTGTTGCGCGCGTCGAAGAAGAAGCCGGGGTTGAGCGGGCTCTCGGGCTTCGGCACCGCGCGCCGGCGATAGGGATCGCCCATGCCGGGCGGCTCGATCTTGACCACCTCGGCGCCGAAATCCGACATCACCGTCGCCGCCGCCGGTCCGGCGATAAAGCTGGCGCAATCGATGACCTTGAGCCCGTCGAAGATGCGTTCGCTCACCCTAATTTCCTTTCAACCGATCCGTTGAGTCTTCAAACATCCATCCGGTACGCGTCGCCGTCCTTGACGATGCGGCCGGCGGTGGCGCCGGCGAAATGCGTGCCGATCACCAGCACCGGCCGGCTCGACAGCTCCGCCAGCATGCGCTCGCGCGTGCTTTGCCCCATCTCGGGGTCGCTGTCGGCGGTCGAACACCAATGCGGTCGGGCGATCTGACAGGGGTGGTGCATGAAATCGCCGGTGATCAGCGCCTCCTCGCCCTTCGACTTGATCATCACGCTGACATGGCCGGGGGTGTGGCCCACCGTCGGCACGAGGCTGATCTCGTCGCAAATCCAGTGGTCGGTCTCGACTAGGTCGACGAGCCCCGTATCGTGGACTGGCTTTACCGAGTCAGCGAACACTGCCGCCATGTCCTCACGCTCGTGCTGCGCGCGCCAGTGGTCGAACTCGACGCGCCCCATCAGATAGCGCGCCTTGGGGAAGGTCGGGACCCAGGTCTTAGTCCCATTGGTGCCGTCCACCAGCATCGTGTTCCAGCCGACATGGTCGACATGGAGATGCGTGCACAGCACCGTGTCGATCGACTCGCGCGCAAACCCCGCCGCCGCGAGATCCTCCAGAAATGGCAGGTGCAGATCGTTCCAGGTCGGGATGCGCCGGCCCTGCTTGTCATTGCCGAGACAGGTATCGACGACGATGCGCCGCCCATTCTTTGTGCCATCGGGGGCCTCGATGACCAGCGCGTGGATGCTCATCTTGAGCCGGCCGCGTTCGTCGGCGAAATGCGGCTGTAGCCACTTGATCGGCAGGATTTCCTCATAGGTCGCCTGCGGCAGGATGAACCGGCTGCCGCCGGTCACCTCCATCTCCACGATCTTGGTGACCGTGACGTCGCCGATCCGCCATTTCATGCGCTTTACCCCGCTGCCGCCTGGCCGGCAGCTTAGCCACGCTAAGGCCATCAGTGCCAGCCCACGCAATAATCAACATATCAATTGACTAAAAGCTGAGTACTCTGGCATCATGAGCCATGGCTTCCGATGATTTGATGCTCGATTCGGTGTTCGGCGCGCTTGCCGACCCGGTTCGCCGCGAGATACTCAACCAACTTGATGGCAAAAACCTGCTGGTCACCGAACTGGCGGCCCCGTTCAAGATTTCGCTCCAGGCGGTGTCGCGCCACATCCACGTCCTGGTGCGCGCCGGCCTGGTGACGCAAGAGCGCAGCGGGCGTGTCAGCCGCTGCCGGCTCGACACCGGCCCGATCCTCCAGGCGGCGCTGTGGCTCAACCGCTACAGCCGCTATTGGCAATCGCAATTCGACACGCTGGCAATGTGGCTAGATTCGCTCTCGCCGCAACGAAGGGAAGCTCCCCATGCCCTACCGAGAGACGACCGGGAAACTGGCCGCGTACCGGCGCGAGATCGCCGCGCTGCGCGACAAGATGCGGGCGCTGCAACAAAGCGTCGAACCCGAGGAAGTCGCTGACTATCGCTTCGCCGGCGCCGGCGGCCCGGTCCGGCTGTCCGAGCTCTTCGGCGACAAGGACACGCTCTTCGTCATCCACAACATGGGCAAGAGCTGCCCCAACTGCACGATGTGGGCGGACGGGTTCAACGGCGTGCTGCCGCATCTCGAAAGCCGCGCCGCTTTTGTCGTGACCTCACCGGACGACCCGGCAACCCAGGCCGAATTCGCCGGCTCGCGCGGCTGGAAGTTCCGCATGGTGTCGCACCAGGGCAGCGATTTCGCCGCCGATATGGGGTACCGCGGCGAGGGCGGCGGTTGGATGCCCGGCGTCTCGGTGTTCAAGCGCATCGACGGCAAGATCATGCGCGTCTCCGATGCCGCCTTCGACCAGGGCGACGATTTCTGCGCGGTCTGGCACCTCTTCGACCTGATCCCGGAGGGCACTGCCGGCTGGTAGGCGAAGCTTAGCTACGCGTAGGACATGTAGGGCGGAAGAGCGGAGCGACTTCCGCCGAATTTGCCGACGACGCGGTGGATGGCGCTTCGCTTATCCACCCTACCGAACAAAGGAGGTCCCCATGTCCGAACCCGGAGTGCCCAAAATAGTCGATCGCAGCACCTTCCAGGCCGAGCTGGACGCGTTACGAGTTCGCGAAAAGGCTCACACGAAAGAAGGCGACGCCATCGCGGCCGCGCGCCGGCGGCTGCCAATGGTCGCGGTGGATGGCGCCACGCCGCTCATTGGCGAACATGGCGCGGTGACGCTGTTGGATGTGTTTGAGGGACGCCGGCTGCTCATCGCCTACTACTTCATGTGGCACGCTGGCCGCCCGGCGCCGGAGCAGTGCGAGGGCTGCACTCTCTATACGTCGGAGGTTCGCGAGCTGTCCTTCATTCATTCTCGCGATGTCACCTACGCGACGGTCGCCCAAGGCCCGTATGAAGAGAGCGCCCGCTACCGCGACTTCATGGGATGGGAAATGCCTTGGTACTCGGCCCCACGGGACTCGCTCGAAACCCTGCTGGTTGGGCGCCGGGTGGGCATGATGCACATCGTTTGCTACCTGCGGCAGGGGTCCAAGGTCTTCGAGACGTACTGGACGACACGGCGCGGGGTCGAGGTGATGGGTAACAGCTACCGGTTGCTCGACTTGACCGTCTACGGGCGGCAGGAGCAGTGGGAGGATTCGCCTCCCGGCTGGCCGCAACGGCCGCAAGGCCAGCACAATTACCGTACCGATGGCCGTCCCATCGCCCAGTGGTCACGCCTGAAGGCCGGGTATTCCGACGACCTAGGGACCGGCGGGCACTGACCTCGGTTCGAGCCTGCAGAGCGAGTGGCTCCTTCACAAGGAGGTTTGACGATGCAGCATCAGATCGTCTCGCACGAGGAATGGCTGAAGGCGCGTCTGCGGCTTCTCGCCAAGGAAAAGGAGTTCACCCGGCTGCGCGACGAACTGAGCGCCGCGCGCCGTGACCTGCCGTGGGAGCGGGTCGACAAGGCGTATGTCTTCGACGGCCCCAACGGCGGGGAAACGCTGGCGCAGCTGTTCGACGGGTCGAGCCAGCTCGTGGTCTATCACTTCATGTTCGCCCCCGACTGGAGCGAGGGCTGCCCGAGCTGCTCGTGGTGGGCCGACAATTTCGAGCGCAACGTCGCTCACCTCGTCCACCGCGACGTAACCTTGATCGCGATCTCCCGCGCGCCGCTCGCCAAGCTCGACGCGTTCAAGAAACAGAAGGGCTGGACCTTCAAATGGGTGTCGTCCGGCGGCAACGACTTCAACTACGACTTCGCCGTCTCGTTCCGGCCCGAGGCGCTGTCGAGCGGCCCCGCCGATTACAACTACCGGCCGTTCAAGACCGCGATGACCGAGCTGCCCGGGATCAGCGTCTTCTACCGCGACCCGGACGGGGCGATCTATCACACCTATTCGTGCTACGGCCGTGGCGTCGACATGCTCAACGCCGGCTACCACTACCTCGATTTGGTGCCGAAAGGCCGCGACGAGGACCGGCTGCCCTACAACCAGGCCTGGGTGCGCGAACGCGACAAATACAGTAGTAAAATGGACGTGTGACGCTCGACGGCATTACCCCCATCGTCGATTGGCTGATTGACGGCGCGCGCAGTGCCGCCACGCCAGATGCTGTGCTCGCCGAATTGTGCGAGCGCGTTGTCGCCAGCGGCATCCCGGTATGGCGGGCGGCGCTGTTTGTGCGCACTTTGCATCCGGAGATCATGGGCCGCCGGCTCGAGTGGCGGGCCGGGGCCGGGGTGACGATCGGCGAAGCATCGTTCGGGGTTTTTGACAGCGCCTCCTTTCGGGACAGTCCGGTCGCCCGCGTCTACGAAACCGTCCGGCCGCTGCGGCTGCGCCTCGATGGCGACGAAGCGAGCGCGTTTCCGCACATCGACGAATTGCGCGCCGAAGGCGGTACCGACTACCTCGCCTTCCCGGTCATGTTCAGCAATGGCGAGATACATGTCGGGACTTGGGCGACGCGCCGCCGTGGAGGGTTCACCGACCGCCATCTCGCCGCTCTCGAAAGATTGACCGCACCGCTTTCCCGCGTCGCCGAAATCCACGCGCTGCGTCGCACCGCCGCCAATCTGCTCGATACCTATGTCGGCCGTGACGCCGGCGTGCGCATCCTCAACGGCCAGATCCGCCGCGGCTTCAGTGAAACCATCGAGGCGGTGATCTGGCTTTCCGACATGCGCGGCTTCACCACGCTGGCCGACAGCATGCCGCCCGCGGCGCTGATGGCGCTGCTCAACCGCTATTTCGATTGCCAAGTGCCGGTGATCCTCGGCCACGGCGGCGAAGTGCTCAAATTCATGGGCGATGGGCTCTTGGCGATCTTCCCCCTCGCCGGCCGGGATCCAGAAGCGGTCTGCGGCGCGGCGCTCAAAGCAGCCGACGAGATGCGCGGTGCCGTCGCGGCGATGGAGGGCTGGCCCAGCCTCGGCGCGGCCGCGGCGCCACGCCACGGTCTGGCGCTACATATCGGCGAGCTGCTTTACGGCAATATCGGCGCCGCCAACCGGCTCGACTTCACCAGCATCGGCCCGGCGGTAAACCTCGCCGCGCGGCTTGAGGCGCTGGCCGCGCGCCTCGGCCGCACCACCTTGGTCTCAGCGGAATTCGCGCAGCATTGCGGCGCCGGACTCGCGCCCCTCGGCGAGTTTGCGCTCGCCGGTTTCCGCACGCCGCGCCCGGTCTACGGTCTCGCCGACGAAGCCGGTTGAAACATGATCCGGCTGGCGCACTAGCCCAGCTTCATCTTCCGCCGCATCGGTAGACGCGCATGCGCCGGTAGTCGCGTTCTGCCTCCGCCGCCCCTTGATCAGCGGTCAAGCACCATTGGAAGTGTGCTTGGTAATTGAGATGCCAACGCCCGTCGAAGCCCCTGAAACACGGCAGCGTCGACAAGACTTGGGCCTCATGAACCGCGAGCTTGGCATACTGGTCGCAAAAGGCGGGATCGGCGGCAAGGGATGGCATGCCAGCGCCCACAAATACGACAGCGGCAATAGCAAAAGACCAAAAGCTCTTAATCATTGCTCCTGCCCTCCGCCGATCATCTAGGCCGCACAACCTAGCGGTTTTTAGGGATTGGCGCCACATGCCGTATTGGTGAGCTGCTTTACGGCAATATCGGTGCCGTAGGTGGCGCGGAGCGCCGCACTTGATGACCGCCCGCATTTCGCTGGCGGCCGAAGCGATTGGCCGCCCGGCCTCGCCGCCGGGTGGTAAACTCCTGCCCATGATCAGTGGAGCCATGATCGCCGAGATCGCCGCCCTCGCGGGCGATCCGGCGCGCGCCAATATTCTTTCCGCGCTGCTCGACGGCCGCGCGATGACCGCGACCGAGCTCGCCTTCGCGGCGCACGTCACGCCGCAGACCGCGAGCGCCCATCTCGGCAAGCTCACCGAGGCCGGCCTCATCACCGCGACCCCGTCGGGTCGACATCGCTATTTCCGACTGACCTCGGCCAAGGTCGCGCAGATGCTCGAAAGCATCGGCGCGGTGGCGATCGACAGCCGCCCGCGTTTCCGGCCGCTGTCGCGCCAGGCCGCCGCGCTGCGCGACGCGCGGGTGTGCTACGACCATCTCGCCGGCCGGCTCGGCGTCGCCATCGCCGACGCGATGATCCGGCGCGGCTACATCGTGCTCGAGGACGAGGGCGGGCATTTTACCGATGCCGGCACGCGCTATCTCTCCGGCCTCGGCATCGACCTCTACGACCCGGCGCTGCAACGCCGCCGCCACATGTGCCGCGCCTGCCTCGACTGGACCGAGCGGCGGCCGCATATCGGGGGCGCGATCGGCGCGGCGCTGGCCGAGAAATGGTTGGCGCTCGGCTGGATCGCCCGCGCCAAGGACAGCCGTGCCGTCACCCTCACCCCTTCCGGGGAACGCGGCTTCCGCGACAGCCTCGGCATGAGCCTCGCCGGCGACGAGAAGGCGGTCGCTTAAGCGACCGCCCCGGCGAAAGCCGGGGCCGATCTTCAACAGCCAATGACACCGGCTGCCCCCCCTTCGGGGGCAGGAGGAGACATGCGTCCCTATTACTTCGATTTCGATCGGGCCCGGACCCGCCGCGCGGTCGCGATCGTTGCCTTCGAGCGCGCCCTGCGCGGTGGCTGGCCGCCCCGCCGCTGCAGTCCAGGCGATCTCTTCCGCTCTGCGCTAGCGCTGATCCGTCGTTGGCATGAGCGCGCTCGTCAACGCCGCCAGCTCGCCCGTCTCGACGCGCGAATGCTACGCGATCTCGGCATCACGGCCGCCGAGGCCGAGCGCGAATGCAACAAACCGTTTTGGCGGGGTTGACCCCGGCTATTCAGCTCGCAGCTTGATCCGCAATCGGCGCATCCGTCTCCGGTGCGACCCAATCGCCGGTATAGCGCGGCAGGTACAGCTTGACGGTCGTTCCGCGGCCGGGGCGGCTTTCGATCGCGCAATGCCCGCCCGAGCGGGTGATGAAGCCGTAAACCTGCGACAGGCCGAGTCCGGTGCCGACCCCCGCTTCCTTGGTCGTGAAAAACGGATCGAAGGCCTTTTCTTGCACTTCCGGCGGCATGCCGCTGCCGGTATCGCTGACAAAGATCCCGACATAGTCTCCGGCCGGCACATCCGCCTGTTCCGCCGCCAGGCGGTCGAGCCGGCAATTGCTGCACTCGATCGTCAGCGTGCCGCCGTCCGGCATCGCATCGCGTGCATTGAGCGCGAGATTGAGGATCGCGTTCACCAGCTGGTCGGGATTGACGAAGACCGGCCATGGCCGGTCTTGCAACCGCATGTCAATGGTCACCGCCTCGCCCGACTGCCACGGCAGCTCGAGCGTGCTGGCGATCACCTCGGCCGGATCGACCGGATGCGGATCGTCGGCCTCGCGGCGGGCAAAGCCGAGCAGGCGCTTAGTCAGCGAGGCGGCGCGCTCGCACCCGTTCATCGCCGCCGTCAGCCAGCGTTGCCGTTTCGGGTCGTCGCCGTCGTGGCTGGCTTGCGCGAGCGAGATATTGCCGGAGATGATGGTCAGCAAATTGCTGAAATCGTGGGCCATACCCGCGGTCAGCTGACCGATGGCTTCGAGCTTTTGCGCCTGGTGTAGCCGAGTTTCGATCGCGGCGCGGCGGGCGACCTCGTCGCGCGCCCGGGTAAGGGCCGCTTGCTCGCGGCGGGTGCGGCGCAGCGCCATCACGCTCAACACGATGAGGGCGATCGCCGCCGGGATCTCGACGATCGCGTAGCCGGTCATCGATCCGAGCCATTCGTGAAAGATCGCCGCCTGGCTTCGCGAGATCGCGACATAGACCGGGTAGTCCGCGACCCGCTTATAGGCGACGAGCCTGCCGCTCTCGGCCAAGGCCGAGCCGCTTTCGATAACGCCGCTTGGGGTCTTGTGGGCGATCGCCTGGGCGAGCAGCGGGTCCGGCTGGAGCGCCGCGGCCGCGAGCGTCGGCGCCGGATACGAGGCCAGCAGCGACCCGTCATCCTTCAGTACGCTGGCGGTGTACTGACCGGGCGCGCCGAGCAGTGAATTGTAGAACGATCCGAAATAGTTGCCCGAGACCGCGACGACGATGACGCCGCGAAATTCGCCATCCGGTCCCTGCCGGCGCCGGCTTATCGTGAAATAGGGCTGGTAGTCGCCGCCTTCGAGGCTGCGCGCCCGTACCGCCGAGATGAAGGTCTGCGCATCGGCATCGCGCAAGGCGCGGAAATCGTCGCGGTCGGATTGATCGAGCTCCGGGTTGACCGGAAAGACGCGCGCGCTCACCAATTCATGGCCGGTCGCGTCGATGACCCAAGCTGCGGCGACCTGAGGCAATCCAGCGATCTGCCGGCCAATCTGGTCGTGCAGAGAACTTTCCTTGGTGTGAATCTCGGCATCGGTCAGCGACGCGATCAGGTCGTCGATGCGCGCCGCCACCAGCAGGTGGGTGTCGAGGATCTTGGTGGTGTTCTCCTCGGCCACGGTGACGGCGGCGGAAAGTGCGGTCGCCGCGCGCCCGTAATTCTCGCTGTATGAGACATAAGCGGCGATGGCGCCAACCAGCAGCGGCACGAGGATCGTGCCGGCGAGCAGCAGCCGCAGCATTCGGATCGCGCGCAGCGATGGGGCCGCGCCGGTCGGCTCCGCATCGAGCGGTCTCTGGTTCATCTCGCTGGAAAGGCCAGGATCTGCCATGTTTCCGAACGAAAACGTGCTCATATAGTGCGGCGAGGCGGTGACACGAACGCGCCACCATTATGCCCAGTCGTCGCGGCGAGGCGCCGCGATTGTCGGTTAACGGCTGCTCGGCGGTCAACACAACTTCGCGATCTTGGCGCGCGGCAGGGCTCCGATGAGGTAGGCTGATGCCGTCAAGGGCAAGCGGAGAAGCAACTTTATGCGAGCGAGGTGGTGGATCGGATTGCTTGGGCTCGGCGGCGCGTTCCTGTCGGCGTGCGCCGAGCAGCACACTTCCGTGGGCACCGATAAGGGCTTGGTGCTGATGCAGACCGGCGCGCCGATCCTCAGCTGTCGCGACGCCTGCCTCGCCGACTGGCGTCGCGAGCAGCCCCAGGCGCAACAGCTCGCCGCCGCAGGGCAATGGCGCGATCTCGCCACCCTGTTGATCCGGGTCGGCTATCAGGATGATCTGTCGCTCTTTTACCTCGGGCGCGCGGCGGAAGGGCTGGGCTTTACCGCCGGCGCTGCCGCCTATTACCGCCAAAGTAAGGAGCTCTCGAGCACGGCGATCACGTGTGCCTCGATGAGCCGGCAATGCGGTGGTCTCGTTTTCCCGCAGGCGGCGTCGTTGCGGCTGTCTGCGGTGACGCTTCAGCTGGAGCGGTCGCGGCGCGCGCCGACGGGTTCGTCGCCAGGAAAACCGGTGCCAGCGACAACCGAAGGTGTCTTCACCGGGAGCGCGACGTCGAGCGAAACCCTGCCGCCCCAGCCCGTGTCGGTGCCCGCTCCCAGCCCGCCGCCACCAAAACCGGTCGATGCGCAAGACTTTATCGAGCCGCCGCCTGCCCAGCGCTGAGCGGCGTGACCGGCTGGCGCCGCCGCGCTAGCATTGCTGGAGCTTTGGGTCCGGGAGGAGTTTCGCCATGAAAGCCGCCGTCCTGCATGCGCCGCACCAGCCGCTGACCATCGAGGACGTCACCGTCGAAAAGCCCAAGGCGCGCGAGGTGCTATTGCGCACTGCCTTTGCCGGGCTCTGCCACAGCGATCTGCACTTCATCGAGGGGCTTTATCCGCACCCGACACCCTGCGTGCTGGGGCATGAGAGCGCGGCGATCGTCGAGGCGGTGGGCGAGGGCGTCACCTATGTGAAGCCGGGCGACCACGTCATCACCTGCCTCTCGGTGTTCTGCGGCACCTGCGCGCAATGCGTCACCGGCCATCCGAATTTGTGCGAGGACACCAGCGTCAAGATGCTGCCCGGCGTTGCCCAGCGCATGACCTGGAAGGGCGGCACGGAGCACATGAACCAGTTCCTCAACCTCTCCTCCTTCGGCGAGCAGATGCTGGTTCACGAAAATTCGATGGTGAAGATCGACCCCGACATCCCGCTCGACGTCGCCGCGTTGGTCGGCTGCGGGGTGATGACCGGGGTCGGCGCGGTGTTCAATGCTGCTAAGGTCGAGCCCGGCTCGACGGTCGCGGTGATCGGCTGCGGCGGGGTTGGCCTCTCGGCGGTCAACGGCGCCGCGCTCGCCGGCGCCGAGCGCGTCATCGCCATCGACACCCAGCCGTCAAAGCTCGAAATCGCCAAGCAATTGGGCGCCACCGACACGCTCAATGTCAGCAATATCGACGATCCGGTGAAGGCGATCCGCGAGATGACCGGTGGCGGCGTCCACTACTCGTTCGAGGCGCTCGGCACCAAAGCGACCGCCGAGCAGGCTTTCGGCATGCTGCGCGCCGGAGGCACCGCGACGATCATCGGCATGGTGCCGTTTGGTGTGAAGATCGAACTGCACGGCTACGATTTCCTGCGCGACCGCAAGCTTCAAGGCACCTCGATGGGCGGCAACCGCTTCCGGGTCGACATGCCGCGCCTCTTGTCGCTGTGGAAGCAGGGCCGTCTCAAGCTCGACCATCTGATCTCGGGCCGCATCAAGCTCGCCGAGATCAACGAGGGCTTTGCGGCGCTCAAATCCGGCGCGCCGGTGCGTCAGGTCATCGACTTCGCCGCCTAACCCAAGAACACGTGGTGCAGCAGCCGGCCGGGCAGGAGGGTGAAGGCCCCGGCCAGCAGAATGCCGCCGACGTAAAGCCCGAGCATCGCGTTGCGGTGGCCTTTGATGTTACCGCGCCGGATGTTCCACAGCGCGCCGAACACGCCGAAAAACGTCAGCGGGATGAACAGGTGGATCAGGGTCAAGTGCCCCGGGTTGATGCTGCGGATGAAAAACGTTGCGATCGCGGTCACCGTCATCAACACGAGGTAGACCGCCCCTAACCCGCGGTGCCACCGCGCGCCCTTGGTCGAGAAGAAGATCAGCCAGGTGCCGATAGCGAAGGCCGGGATCACCGTCGCTAGATGAATCCTGATCGCCAGCGGCGCGTCGGCAATGGGCGCGAGGTCCATCTGCCGCTCAGAACCACCGCGCCTTGTCGACCAGGTTGCGCAGCGGCGCTCCCGCGGCAAAACGGCGGCAATTGTCGATCAGCACTTGGAGCCGGCGGTCGTCGAGATAGGGGCCGTGGCCGGCGGTGTGCGGGGTCAGCAGCACGTTCGGCATCGTCCATAGCTTGTGCGAGGCGGGCAGCGGCTCGATCTCGTAGACGTCGAGCGCGGCGCCGGCGATCTCGCCCGCCTCCAGCGCCGCCACCAGATCGTCGAGCTTCGTCGTCTTTCCGCGCCCGATATTGATGAAGAACGCGCTTTTCTTCATGCGCTGGAACCGGGCGCGGTTAAAGAACCCTTCGGTCTCGGGCGTGTGCGGCACGGTGAGGATGACGAAATCGGCGCGCGGCAACATCCGGTCGAGGGCCTCGGCGCGGTACAGTTCGGCGACCCCGTCTGGCTTGTCCGCCCGGCGCTCGTCGATGCCGATCACCTTGATCCCGAATGCGGCGGCGAGCCGCGCCGCCTCAGCGCCGATGCCGCCGACCCCGACGATCAGCGCCGTCGCTTCCGGCAGATGCACGATCGTGTCGTCCTCGCGCGGCGCCGGCTTCCATTCGCGGCGCAGCTGCTGCGGGATATAGATTTGCAGCCCGCGCGCGAAGGCCAGCACGAACGCCATGATGTGGGCGGCGATGTGGTCGTTGTAGATCTCGCGGAAATTGGTGATCTCGACCGGATGCGCGATCAGCTCGGGGTAATAGTACCCGGCCGGCGGCGCCGCCTGCGGCGCCTGCAGCCAGCGCAAATGCCCGGCGCGCGGCAGCAGCTCCTTGGGGATCGTGCCATAGGCGCCCTCGGCCAGCGCGATCGCCTGCTCGGCGCCCTCGCGCGTCTCGGGGATGATGATTTCGAGCTCGGGGCAGGCCTCGGCGACCGCCTTCGCCCAGTCGCGGGTCTTCTCCGATTGTGGCGGCAGAAACAGCATGGGGATCGGCATTGTTCTCTCCTGTCATTGCGTGGAGCCGTCGGCGACGAAGCAATCTCGCGCCGCCCGCGCATACCTACCGCGAGATTGCGTTGCTCCGCTCGCAATGACAATGCTGAGAGGCTAGCCTGCGCCCAACGAGTTCGGGGGAGGGGCGTTTGCCGCACCTGCAAGGGAAGGTCGCCTGGGTCACCGGCGCCGGCAGCGGCATCGGCGAGGCGGCGGCGCTGATGCTAGCCGAGGAAGGCGCCGCGCTGGTGCTGACCGGGCGCCGGCGCGAGCCGCTGGAGAGCGTCGCCGCGCGCATCCGCGAGAGCGGCGGAACTGTCCACGTCCAACCCGGCGACCTCACCGACCCCGCTGCGGTGCGCGCGATCGGCGACTACATCGCCCGCGAGATCGGCCGCCTCGACATCCTCATCAACAATGCCGGCATCAACATCAACGACCGGCATTGGGACAAGCTGACCCCGGAAAGCGCCAAGCTGATGATCGACGGCAACCTCGCCGCCGCGGCGCAATGCGTCACCGTCGCCCTGCCGCTGATGCGCGCGAACAAGGACGGGCTCATCGTCCACACCGCCTCGATGGCCGGCCGCTTTATCGGCGGCTTCCCCGGCCCGCTCTACAGCGCCGCCAAGCACGGCATTGTCGCGATGAGCCACTCGATCAACATGCAGGAATGCGTCAACGGGATCAGGTCCTGCGTCTTCCTGCCCGGCGAGGTCGCGACCCCGATCCTCGACACGCGGCCCAACCCAGTCCCTCCCGAGGTGCGCGCCCGCATGGTGCAGCCGCAGGATTGCGCCGACCTCATCCGTTACATCGCGCTGTTGCCGGCGCGGCTGTGCATGAACGAGGTCATGCTCAGCCCGACGCATAACCGCCGTTACGTCGCCGAAATCGAGAAGCTGTCGTCGCTGTGACATTCGCCGCCGATTGCCCCTCACCCCAACCCTCTCCCCGCACGCGGGGCGAGGGAGTGCGCCGGCGTTCTTTCCCCTCTCCCCGTGAACACGGGGAGAGGGTGCCGAGCGCAGCGAGGCGGGTGAGGGGTTGGCACCAACTTTGATCATCTAACGAGCAATCTAAGGGAGACCTCCGATGGGCCTGGGCATGCAGACCAACCGCAAGAAGATCATGGCGCCGGCGACGATGTCGAAGGCCGGCTGGGCGTTGATCGAGGCGCGCGACGATGTCGAGGGCGTCGAGTTCGCGCCGACCATCCCGAAGGCCGAATTTCATAAACTGCTGTCGGAGGCGAGCGGCATCTGCCTCGGCGTGACGCCGTTCAGCGACCCCGAGCTCGATGCCTCGCCCTTGCTCGAAGTCGTCTCGCGCATCGGCGTCGGCTATGACGCGGTCGATGTCCCGGCGCTGACAAGGCGCCGGGTGCCGCTGATGATCGGCGGCACCGCCAATTCCGTCAGCGTCGCCGAGGCCGGGGTCTTCCTCACCATGTCGCTGGCGCGCAAGGGCGCCAACATGGACAAGATGGTCAAGGAGGGGCGCTGGCACGACCGCTACAAGGACATGCCGGTCGATCTCTACGCCAAGACCGTGCTGATCATCGGCTTTGGCAAGATCGGCACCCGCTCGGCCCGGCGCTTCGCGGCGATGGAGACCAACGTCTTGGTCTACGACCCCTACATGTATTCCGAGACTATCCGCGGCAACGGCTACGAGCCGGTCGAGGACCTCGACGCCGCGGTGGCGCGCGCCGATTTCATCACCATCCACTGCCCGAAGACGCCAGAGACAATCGGCATGTTCGACGCCCCCCGCATCGCCAAGATGAAGCGCACCGCCTTCCTGGTGAACACCGCGCGCGGCGGCATCGTCGACGAGAAGGCGCTCTACGACGCGCTCAAGGCGGGCCGCATCGCCGGCGCCGCGCTCGACGTCTTTGTCGAGGAGCCGACCCCCAACGACAACCCGCTCCTCACCCTGCCCAATTTCATCGCCGCCCCCCACGTCGCCGGCGTCACCAAGGAAGCCGTCGACCGCATGGCCGTGGTCGCGGTGCA
>DATNJF010000269.1:0-3265 GCA_035604035.1 Allostellaceae bacterium
CAGCCGACTTCGAGAACGCTCTCGCGGCCTTTGAACATCTTGGCGACGAATTTGTAACGGGACAGCGAGATCGCCAGCCGCCGGGGGTCGTCGTGCCATTCCCAGTTCTTCAGGACACCCAGTCTGGTCTCACCGATCCTACGGCTGACCGCGAGTGAGGTTTTGTTGACCTCGTCGGCTGTTGCCATGGGCTGCCTGCTTGTGGGTATCACTTGATTCCGGCCGCGCGGCCCTCCATTACCGTGACCGGCAGTCCGAGGCAAGGCCGCCCCGACAGGGGCGGAAGGGTTGCGGCTGCCTGCTTGTTTGGCTAGCATCTAGCGAGGTCGCGTTAGCTGCGGCAAAAGCCGTTGCGCGGCATCTGGGGTACACGGGGCGCGGGGTTGTAAGCCCCCTTTTCGACCGGGACTTAAACCGGCCGGACAGCCAGTTTGGGGGAATCGATTGTTAAACTTGCTACTTTTGGGCGTACCCTGCTGCCGCGTATCGGTTGAAGGCGGCCGATGATTTTACTGGCGCGGCGTCGTAAGGAGAGCAACGGGTGAACGAGGCCGATCTGGCAATTGCCAAGCCGCCCACTCGCAAGAGCGACAACGGACGTGTCGATGCCGCCGACGATCCGAACGAGTTCGAGCGCAAGATACTGGCGCTGCCGACTCTCGCCGCGGTAACCGGCGAGCTGCGCGCGCAGGGCCGTACCATCGTTCTCGCCCACGGCACTTTCGACCTGCTCCATATCGGCCATGTCCGCCATCTTCAGGCGGCGCGCCGCCATGGTGACGTCCTCGTGGTGACGATCACCGCCGACGCGTTCATCAATAAAGGGCCCGGCCGGCCGGTGTTCCCCGAGGGACTGCGCTCGGAGATGCTGGCGTCGCTGGGAATCGTCGATTACGTCGGCGTCGTCGCAGGGCCCGACGCTCTGCCGGCGATCGACGCGGTCAAGCCCAATGTCTACGTCAAGGGTCAGGACTACCGGAACCCCGAAGGCGACATTACCGGCCGCATCGTCGCCGAGCGCGAGGCCGCTGAGCAATATGGCGGCCGCGTCATCTTCACCGAGGAGATCACCTACAGCTCGACAGAGCTGATCAATCAGCACCTCAACATCTTCGATTCGCCGACCCGAGAGCACCTCGACCTGCTCCGGCAGAACGGCGTCGCCGACCGCATCACCGCGCTGATGGAGCGTGCCGCGACGCTGAATGTCCTCGTCATCGGCGAGGCAATCGTCGACGAGTACCGTTACGTGCTGCCGATGGGCAAGGCGCCCAAGGAAAACATCATCGCGACCCGGCTGCAGGACCGCGAGATCTTCATCGGCGGCGCCGTCGCCACGGCCAACAATGCCGCGGCGTTCTGCAACTCGGTCGAGCTGCTAACCATCATCGGCGAGCGCGACAGCTTCGAAGAGGCGATCCGCGACGCGCTGAAACCCAACGTCACGATGCGCACCCTGGTGCGGCGCGGCGCCCCGACCACGCACAAATGCCGCTATGTCGACCCGACCTTGGTCAGGAAACTGTTCGAGGTCTACCAGATCGAGGACACGCCGCTATCGCCGCGCGATGAGGACCGGCTGTGCAGCATGTTCTGCGACGCGGTGAGTGGGGCAGATGTGGTCATCGTCAACGATTTCGGCCACGGCATGATCGGCGACAAGCTGGTCAAGACCATCGCCGAAAAGGCTCCATTTCTGGCGATCAACGCGCAGACCAACAGCGCCAACATGGGCTTCAACCTGATCAGCCGCTATCCGCGCGCCGATCTCATCTGCATTGATGCGCTGGAAGCGCGCCTCGCCTCGAAGGACCGCACCGGAGAACTGACCCGGATCATCAACGACACCCTACCGAGCATGATCGACTGCGACCGCTTTCTCGTCACCAATGGCCGGCATGGCTCGCTGACCTATGAGCGCGGCGACATCGTCCACTCGATCCCGGCCTTCCCGTCGAAGGTCGTCGATACGATGGGCGCGGGCGATGCGGTGCTGGCGGTGGCGGCGCCGCTGCTTGCCGCCGGCGCGCCGCTCGACTTGGTCGGCTTTATCGGCAATGTCGTCGGCGCGCAGAAAGTGGCGATCGTCGGCCATCAGCGCTCGATCGACCGCGTCTCGGTGCTGAAGGCGCTGACCGCGCTGTTGAAATAGCGGCCGCATCGGGATCGACAGTCGCCCGGCGGGAGGTCGATTGCCGCCCCGCCAACGCCACGCGCAAACCAGGCATTTCAACGGGAGCACGTATCTAATGCAGCAAAAGTGGAACGTTGCCGTTCCAGGCGGGGCCGGGTATGTCGGCGCTGTCCTAGTTCCAAAACTGCTGGCAGCCGGGCACACCGTCACGGTGCTCGATCTTTACCTGTACGGTGGCGACGTCCTGAAGCCGGTCGAGACGCATCCACAGCTTATCCAGATCAAGGGCGACATGCGGCACCCCGCGGTCGTCGAAAAGGCGCTGGCCGGCTGCGACGCCGTCATCCACCTCGCCTGCATTTCGAACGACCCGTCCTTCGAGCTCGATCCGGCGCTCGGGCGCGCGGTCAATTACGATTGCTTCCGGCCCTTTGTCAAAGCCGCAAAGAAAGCCGGCGTGAAGCGCTTCATCTACGCCTCATCCTCGAGCGTCTACGGCATCAAAGACGAGGATAACGTCACCGAGGAGCTGTCGCTCGAACCGCTGACCGACTATTCGAAATTCAAGGCGTTGTGCGAGCAGGTGCTGACCGAAGAGCGCGAGCCGGGTTTCGCGACGCTGATCCTGCGCCCGGCCACGGTGTGCGGGTATTCGCCCCGCCAGCGCCTCGACGTGATCGTCAACATCCTCTGCAACCACGCGGTCAACACCGGCAAGATCAAGGTATTCGGCGGTTCACAGCAGCGCCCCAACATCCATATCGAGGACATGAGCGATCTCTACTGCGAGGCATTGCAATACCCGGCCGAGAAGATCGACGGGAAAATCTACAATGCCGGTTTCGAGAACCACAGCGTGCTCGAGCTCGCCGAGATGGTGAAGCGCGTCGTCGGCCACAACACGGTCGAGCTCGAGATGGTGCCGACCGACGACAACCGCTCCTACCGCGTCTCGTCGGAAAAGATCGCGCGCGAGCTTGGCTGGCGGACCAAGCGCACGATCGAGGACGCGGCCGTCGACATGGTGCGGGCGTTCCGCGACGGGAAGCTGCCGGACTCGATGACCGACCCGCGTTACTTCAACATCAAGACGATGCAGGATCGCAAGCTCGCCTGACGAGCGGTCCTTCG
>DATNJF010000270.1:0-3527 GCA_035604035.1 Allostellaceae bacterium
GCAATTCGTTATCTTTGCACCGCTGCCGCCGATGATCTTGTCGGCAAGGCGCTGGCGCTGAACGACCCCGATTTTCGCCGCCGCGTCGGTCTCGTTTGAGCGAGTTGGTGCCCTAGCACCTCCGCTGTTGGCGCCCAGGCCCCGATCATCGGCGAACATAGGTTGATGTCCTGTCATGGGCGCAAAGCCGTTCGGCGTTTGATGAACTGTTTGGCCAATCCGTTGCCGGCTCGCCTCGACGGGGTCTAACCTCCCGCCCAAATTCTTCGGGAGGAACAAGCCATGACGACTTTCATCGCGGGCGGCACCGGCTTTATCGGACGGCGCCTGGTTCCGCTTCTCGCAAAGCGTGGCGAGGAGATCGTGTGCATGGACCTCAACCCGCAAACGGCCGATTTCTCCGGCCTCGGCAAGCAGGTGCGCGTGGTGCGCGGCGATGTCAGCCAGTTCGACGACGTCATGGCGCGAATGAGTGACGCGAAGCAGAACCGGGTGATCACCCTCGCCTATTTCCTCGGCAGCGAGTGGCCGCCGCACGTGGCGCTCAAGCTCAACATTCTCGGCATGGACAATGTCTTCGAAGCCGCACGCCTCTGCGACGCTAACCGGGTCGCCTATGCCAGTTCGCTCGCGGTCAGCGGCGAGCAGAAATTCTACGGGGACCGCGTCGTCACCGAAGACGATTTCCGTCACGGCCACGTGCAATACGCGATGCACAAGATCTTCAACGAGTGGCAGGCGCAGGACTATCGCGAAAAGCATGGCCTGGAGATCACCGCGATCCGTCCGGCCAACGTCACTGGTCCGGACAAGATCGTCGGCTCGGTCGATCACGTGTTCTGCATCACCGATCCGGCACGTGGGAAGGCCGTCAAGTTCCCCTACATGGACGCAATGCGCTGCCCGGTGCATGTCGACGAGATCGCCGAGATCTTTGCCCGCGTCATCCTCACCGACAAGCCGCTTCACTGGGTCTACAACACCGGCGGCCAGGCGATCAGCATCGGCGAGATCGCCGAAATGGTGCGAGAGTTCCTGCCCGACGCCAAGATCACCTTCGACAAGGAGACCGGTGGCAAGGAGCTCAGCGGCAACTACCTGATCGACAACACCCGCCTTGTCTCGGAATTCGGCATCCAGTACCGCCCCTACCGCGAGCGGGTGCTGCAAATCATCAACGACATCCGCAAGGAGGAAGGCCTGCCGCCGATTGCCGATCGGTAGCTCATGCCGTAGCCGCTAGGACGTCCAGGCTGGCAAGGTTCCGCCGATCCCGATCGAGAGTCGGCCGGCCGAGCAAGCGAGCGCGGCGCTGAGCGACTTGACGAGCGGCGGGAAGGTGAGGGGCCAAGTGGTCCTGCACCACCATTTGGATTTAGGTGAGAGGAGATCGCCTCGGGAATGCCAAGAGCCATCACCGCGAGCGCCAACCAAGCGCGGCTGATCTTAATCGGAACTGCGGTGTTACTCAGCCTCGGCATGGGGATCCGCCAGAGCCTCGGCCTGTTCCTGACGCCGGTCACGCGGGACCTCGCGCTGACGGCCACCGATTTCACGCTGGCCGTCGCAGTCCAGAACATCGTCTGGGGCCTGTCGCAGGCGCTGGTCGGAGCGATCGCTGACCGCTTCGGTCTGCGCGTCACGATGATGGCGGGCGCGGTGATTTATGTAGTTGGCCTTGCCGTCATGGCCGCGGCCCAAGACGCGCTCGCGCTGATCATCTCCGGCGGGTTTATCGGCGTAGCATTGTCGTGCACGGCGTCCTCATTGGCGATGACCGCCTGCGCCCGCGCGGTTTCCGAGGAGCGGCGGAGCAAGATGCTCGGTGTCGTCTCCGCCGCGGGATCTCTCGGTACGCTGCTGGTCCCGCTGATCACGCAGGCGCTGCTCGCGCACGAGGCCTGGCAGATCGGAGTGCTGTTTTTCCTGCTGCTGGCGGTCGCGATGCTGCCGGCGGCCTTCTGGGCCGGGAGCGCGGACCGGATACCGGGGCACGGCACGACCACGGCCTCGATGCGTGAGGTGGTCAGCCAGGCGGTGCGGAACCGGCCATTCCTTGTGCTGTCGGGGGCTTATTTCGTCTGCGGCCTCAACCTCGTGTTCCTGACCACGCATTTGCCCGCCTATCTGGCGATCTGCGGCCAGGACCCGATGCTGAGTGCGGAAGCGCTCGCCGTGATCGGTGGCGTGAACTGCGTCGGCTCGTTGCTAACCGGCTGGCTCGGCGGGATATATCCGAAGCACATCCTCCTGGGGTTGCTCTACATCCTGCGGGCAGTCGTATTCGCCGCCTATTTCGTGATGCCACCGACACCGACGAGCACGCTCGTGTTTGCGGCGGCGATGGGCATGCTGTGGTACCCCGGCGTGGCGCCGCTCATCGGCGGTCTGGTCGCCGAGATGTTCGGCACCCGCTACATGGCGACCCTGCTAGGGATCTCCTTCGTCATGCACCAGGTCGGATCATCGCTCGGCGCCTGGGGCGGTGGGCTAATCTTCGACCTCACCGGCTCCTATGACCGCGCCTGGCAGATCGGCGTGCTGATCGGTTTCGCCGCCGGGGTTGTCCAGATCCTGGCGGGCGGCCCTACTCGGCGGCACGATCGTTTGATCGTGCCCGGGGTCGCTACTACGTAATTCACGGGGGTACCCAAGCCCGGAGTTTGGCCTTGGATCAGAACACGGCAAAACATTCCATATCACGTATTTTGGTACCCCATATGGTACCCTGAAATCCGCTTGGGCTCAGCAAATCCTATTTAAATCATTGATAATATTGGTGAGTCCGATGGGATTCGAACCCATGACCTACTGATTAAAAGACAGATGCTCCATCCCGTACCGCGGCGGGTCTGATCGCGTCCGAGCGAGGCAAGTTGAGATCCGGCAACGCACGCTCTCCTTCGGTCCAGATATGTATCCAGTTCGGAGCAGATCGCAATACGTCGAAAAATTCGGAAACGCCATGTCGCATGATTTGCGACAAGCCGACGGACCCTTATAGGTGTCAGGCAGAGCCGTTGCAGACCTCGGAATTCGGCGCTCTGTGTCGCATTCTTGTCGCAGGGAATTGCCGCTGATGGTTCGAACTCCGCAGAAATGCTTGGAAATAAATTGGGATCGTTGTGACATAAAAAAGGCCGCCCGTGGCGGCCCTCTTCAAACCCATCGCATTGATTTAATGCGCTTTTCAGTGGTAGCGGGGGGCGGATTTGAACCGCCGACCTTCGGCTTATGAGTCCGCTGCTCTGACCAACTGAGCTACCCCGCCACGCCGGGCGCATATAGGAGATGGGCGAGAGCCGGTCAAGGATCGCGCCCAAGGGACTAACGCCTGATCCAGCCGCCGCCGAGTAGGCGGTCCCCGTCATAGAGGACCGCGGCCTGACCGGGTGCGACTGCGCCGGCCGGCGCGCCGAGGATCAACTCGGCATTGTCACCTTCGCCGGGATGCAGCATGGCCGGCACCGGCGCCTGCGCGGAACGCAGTTTTGCGGTGACCGCGACCGCCTCGCTCGGCGCGAGAG
>DATNJF010000271.1:0-5601 GCA_035604035.1 Allostellaceae bacterium
CCGCCGCCACGATCTCGGCTCGGCCGCCATAGGACAGCGCAATCGTCAGGTTGACCCCGCTGTTCTCCCGGGTCAGTTCCTCGGCGTTAGCGATCAGCGTCACAATATCGGGCGCCAGCCGCTCGCGGTCGCCAATGACGCGAAGCCGCACGCCGTTGCGGTGCAATTCGGCGATCTCGCCGCGCAGGTAATGCCGCAGCAACCCCATCAGATCGTCGATCTCGGTGAGCGGCCGCTTCCAGTTCTCCGACGAAAACCCGAACAGCGTCAGATAGGGAATGCCGAGCTCGCCGGCGGCACGGACCGTGCGCCGTACCGCCTCGGCACCCTGGCGATGGCCGGCGATGCGCGGCAGGCCGCGGGCCTGCGCCCAGCGCCCGTTGCCGTCCATGATAATCGCGATATGCCGCGGCGGAGGAAGCGGCGAAGGAAGGTTCTGGCTCATTAAACTTGCAGGATTTCCTTGTCCTTCTGCGCCAGCGTCTCGTCGACCCGCTTGATGTGGTCGTCGGTCAGGTGCTGGATCTCGCGCTCGAGCTTCCTGTGCTCGTCCTGCGAGATTTCGCCGTCCTTCTCCTGCTTGCGCAACACCTCGATCCCGTCGCGGCGGACGTTGCGCACCGAGACCCGCGCCGCCTCGGCGTATTTCGCCGCGACCCGGGTCAGCTCGCGGCGCCGCTCCTCGTTGAGGTCGGGTATCGGCACGCGGATCGTCTGTCCTTCCGTCTGCGGATTCAGTCCAAGCCCGGCCTCACGGATCGCCTTATCGACCGCCTTGACCATGCCGCGATCCCACACATTGACCGTAATCATCCGCGGTTCGGGCACGTTGATGTTGGCGAGCTGGTTCAATGGCATCATGTTGCCGTAGGCATTCACCGTCACCGGCTCCAGCAGGCTCACCGAGGCGCGGCCAGTCCTCAAGCCGCCGAATTCCTTGCGCAGCGCCTCCAGCGCGCCGTCCATGCGGCGTTGCAGATCCTTCAATAATGCTTCGTCTGCCATGGCCTTGCTTCCCTGTGCCCGCCGGTTCTCCGGCAATCTCCTATGCTGCGTCGTCGACGATGGTAAAGCGGCCCTTGCCCTGGACGACCTCGGCGAACCCGCCATTCTCGAAGATCGAAAACACGAGGATCGGGATACGGTTCTCGCGCGCCAGCGACACCGCCGCCGCATCCATCACCTGAAGATCGCGCGCCAGCACATCATGATAGGTCAGGCGGTCGAAGCGCTTTGCGTTGGCGACGCGGTGCGGGTCGGCATCGTAGACGCCGTCGACCTTGGTCGCCTTGAGCAGAGCGTCGCACCCCATTTCCGAGGCGCGCAGCGCCGCCGCGGTATCGGTGGTAAAAAACGGGTTTCCAGTGCCGGCGCCGAAGATTACGACCCGGCCCTTTTCGAGGTGCCGCACCGCGCGCCGGCGAATATAGGGTTCGCACACCGACTGCATCGAGATCGCCGACTGCACTCGCGTCGGGACGCCGCGCCGCTCCAATTCGTTCTGCATCGCCAGCGAGTTAATCACGGTCGCCAGCATGCCCATGTAGTCGGCCGAGGCGCGTTCCATGCCGACCGCCGCTCCGGAGACGCCGCGAAAGATGTTGCCGCCGCCGATGACGACGCACACCTCGACGCCGAGCGCGTGGACCGACTTGATCTCGTCGGCGATACGCGCCACTACGGCCGGATCGAGGCCGTAATCGCGCTCTCCCATCAGCGCCTCGCCGGACACCTTCAATAGGACGCGGCGATATTTAAGATCGGCTGGCATGGCCTCGCCTAATCAAGCCTTCGCGCCCATTCCGCGAGCCCGCACAAGATACACCAATCGGGCCGCGCCGCACCGGCTTTCGCTGGCCCGGCACCGCCAATCAGCTAATGCAGCTGCGCCGCAACCTCACCGGCGAAATCGGACGGTGGCCGTTCGATCCCCTCGCCCAACCCAAAGCGGACGAAGGCAGCGATCTTGATCGTCGTGCCCGCTTCCTTCGCCGCCGCCTCGACCACTTTGCCGACGCGACTCTCGTTGTCGATGACATAAACCTGATCGAGCAGAACCGAGTCTTCATAGAATTTGCGCAGCCGGCCTTCGACCATACGGTCGACGATGGCCGCCGCCTTGCCGCTCTCCAACGCCTGCTCGCGCAGCACCGCACGCTCGCGGTCGAGCGCCGACGCCGGTACCGAGGCCTCGTCGAGATATTGCGGGTTGGCCGCCGCGACATGCATCGCCAGCTGCCGGCCCAAGGGCGAGAGCACCGCCTCGCTCGCCGCCGACTCGAGCGCGACCAGCACGCCGATCTTGCCGAGGCCCGGCGACACCGCGTTGTGGACATAGGAGGCGACATGCCCTTGCCCGACGGTGAGCCGCGTGACCCGGCGCAGCACCATGTTTTCGCCGACGCGCGCGATCAGATCGGTGAGTTCTCCCTCCACGGTCTTGCCGTTGCCAGCGAACGCGGCCGCCTTCAGCGCCTCGACATCACGGTCCTGGGTGACGGCCAGCCCCGCGATCGAACGCACGAAAGCCTGGAACAACTCGTTGCGAGCGACGAAATCGGTTTCAGAATTGACTTCGACGACCGCACCCACCTTGGCGGCCGTCGCCACGCCGACCAGCCCTTCGGCGGCGACCCGCCCGGCCTTCTTCGCCGCGGCAGCGAGGCCCTTCTTGCGCAATCCATCGAACGCGGCCTCGAGATCGCCCTTGCTCTCTTCGAGCGCGCGTTTGCAATCCATCATCCCGGCGCCACTCTTCTCGCGCAATTCCTTGACCAGCGCAGCTGTGATCTCCGCCATTAGATCATCCTCTTAAGTCGCGCGGCGCTCGTCAGGCGCTCGCGCCGTGCGCTTCGCCTTCGGTACCCTCGGTACCGAGCGCTTCGTCCATCGTCGGAACCGGCTCACCGTCGACCTCCTGGTCGCCGCGGTCGTCCACGGCTACGTCGGCCGCCACGGCCGGCTCGGCTGCAGGTCGCTCGCGAGCGCCGACATCGATACCGGAAGCGACCAGCTCGGCCTGCAGTCCATCGAGCACCGCCCCGGCGACGAGATCGCAATAAAGATGGATCGCCCGCATGGCATCGTCATTACCGGGGATCGGATAGGCGATCCCGTCGGGCGTCGAGTTCGAATCGAGGACCGCCACCACCGGAATGCGCAGCTTGTTGGCCTCGGCAACGGCGATCGCTTCCTTGTTGGTGTCGATCACGAACAGGATATCGGGCAGGCCGCCCATATCCTTGATGCCGCCAAGCGCGCGTTCGAGTTTGTCGTGGTCACGGGTCAGTTCGAGCAGTTCGCGCTTGGTGAGGCCGGTTTCCTGTGCCGCCACCCGCTCCTCGACCTCGCGCAGCCGCTTGATCGACGCCGAAATCGTTTTGAAGTTGGTCAGCATCCCGCCGAGCCAGCGGTAGTTGACGTAATACTGGCCGCAGCGCTTCGCCGCCTCGGCGATCGCATCCTGCGCCTGACGCTTGGTGCCGACCATCAACACCCGGCCGCCGGCGGCGACGACCTCGCGGATCGCCTCCAAGCCTTGCCGCAACAGCGGCACGCTCTGTTCCAGATCGATGATATGGATGCCGTTGCGGACACCGAAGATGTACGGTGCCATCTTGGGGTTCCAGCGCCGCGTGTGGTGGCCGAAATGGACGCCGGCCTCCAACAGGCCGCGCATCGAGTACTCGGGTAGAGCCATCGTCGTGTCCTTTTCCGGTTCTGCCGCCGCAGGAAGAAATCAGCTTTCGCCGACACCGGAGCGAACGCCACCACCGGCGGCGCCGCGACCCTGCGTGAGGTTTGCGGACGTTTAGGTAAGGGCTGGCGGCCGATTTGGCAAGCGCGGCCGCGGGCCGAAAGGATGATTTGATTTGGCGGTCATCCGCGGGCACCAGATAGTGATGCGGGGCAGCGACTGGGGAAGGCCGTGAGATTCGCGCTGCGCGCAGCCATTATCGTGATGACGGTGCTGACCGGATGCAATGACGAGCCGGCACAGCGCCGGGCTTTCATCGACTTCTTGCAGGAACACATCATATGGCGGCCCGGCGTCCACATTGTCCTCATGAACGAGGAGTTGAGAAAATCCTTCGGCCCCTACGCGAGCCACTACCAAATCATCCTCGACTTCAACTCCGACTTCGACCTGAAGGCGCTTGAGGCCGCGGCAAAGCTCAAATCCGAGGTGCACGATCTCGCCGGCCTCGTCGAATACCGCCGCGAGCTGGAAGCACTTCAGCAAGCCGTCCCGGGGGTGATCGCCACTGTCGACCGCAGGCTCGCGACGGCAGACGCCGCCCATGCCGCTCTCCAACAGCCGCCCGATTTGAAGACGGTCTACGATCAGGCGTTCGACCGGCTGGTCACCCGGCCAGGCACACTGCTCGCCCGAATGCTTCCGCTGTTGGACAAGAATCTCGCGGCGATGATCGAACTCGCCGACTATGTCGCCGCCAATCCCAACGCCATCAGGATCGAGGGAATGGATGGGACCTCGAACAGTCCGGAAATCGATCGGCGCCTGCACGAGCTCCTCGACGCGGTCCATCTAAACGACGAAGCGGGCGACGATTTGAAGCGCCAGTTCAAGGCCTTGCTCAGCGGCAGCTGAATCGCCCCCGCCCATCAGCGCAGTCCTCCATCGACACTGCATGCCCCGGCGCGGTCCACGCCGCTAGCGCCGCGAGCGCTGCGGCCTTGGCCTCGCCGCTCCACCCCCGAAGGTGACCGGCGCCGGCGACTTCGATCATCGTCTTGGGCTCGCGCGCGGCGGCGAACAGGCGGCGGGCTTCGCTGATCGGCGTCACGTCGTCGGCCGTGCCGGCCAAGATCATCACCGGAGCACCGACGCCGCCGATCTGGCCTTCCGAATCGAATTGCTCGGTCAGCAATAGGCGATACGGCAGCGGGGGCAGGAACAGCGCAAAATGATGTGACATGGACGCGAACGGCGAATTGAGCACCATCCCCGCTACCGGCCGGTCGCGCGCCAAATCAACCGCGACCCCGGTGCCAAGGCTTTCGCCGAGCAAGGCGATGCGCGCTTCCGGCGCTGCTTTCCGGACGAAGTCGAAAGCGGCGCGAGCGTCTTTGCGCAAACCCGTCTCGCTGGGCTGCCCGGTTGAACCGCCATAGCCGCGGTAGTCGATCGCCAGCGCGCCCAGCCCCGCCTGCGCCAGATCCGTGAGGCGCCAGACTGTGTCGGCCAAGGTGCCCGGCGTGCCGTGGAAGAGGATCACCACCCCCTTCCCCGGGGTCGGCGGAGACCACCAGGCGTCTAGTCGCTCACCATCCTCCGTCCGGATATCGACCGCGGTGAGCCAAGCGGCACCCGCCTCGGCTGGGCTCATCCGCGGACCGCCCGGCGTGTACAGCAGCTCACGCTGATGCGCCGCGAACCACAGGCACAGACCGACATAGGCGGCGGCACCGAGCGCCACCGTGGCGGTGAGCGACCATCCTAGAGCATAGCCGCATTGGCTGGAATCGCTGAAAGGGGTTTCTAGACCAGGTAAAGTGTGATTCGCTGGTCCGACCGCAAGATGTGGGGGACAGCGATGGCCTGGCGGCAGGGACAGAGCTATTCGGAGGACCTGCGGG
>DATNJF010000272.1:0-3052 GCA_035604035.1 Allostellaceae bacterium
ATTCGGCGAGCCGACGATCGGTCACGCCGTGCTCGGCCATCTCGACGACTATCCCGAAATCTATTCGGTCGCCAAGAACCGGCTCGCCAACGAAAACCGCAAGGCGCAAATGGTGACGCCGTGGACCGGCTGGCACGCCGATATAACTGCCGCGGTTAACCCGCCGATGGCCTCGATCCTGCGCGGCGTCACGATCCCGCCCTATGGCGGCGACACGTTCTGGACCAACTTGAACGCCGCCTACATGGCGCTGTCGCCGACCATGCGCGCGTTTGTCGACGGGCTGCGCGGCATCCACCAATTCGGCAATCGCGGTGAGACCAACCGCAGCGACGATTACAAAAATCGTGTGAAGCGGCGCGCGCTTGAAAGCGAGCACCCGATCGTGACCGTGCATGCCGAGACCGGCGAGCGCATCCTGTATGTCAGCCCATCATTCCTCAAATCGATCGTCGGGCTGACGCCGCGCGAAAGCCAAAAAATCCTCGAAATCCTGTGGGAGCACATCACGCGCCCCGAATACACCGTGCGCTTCAAGTGGAACGAGGGCGACGTCGCGTTTTGGGACAATCGCTCGACGGTACACCTCGCGCCAACCGACATCTTCGAATCCGATTTCGACCGCCAGCTCTACCGGGTGACGCTGGTCGGCAAGCCGCTGGTCGGCGTCGATGGGCAGCCCTCGAAATCGATCGAGGGCGTGCCGATCCTGTCGGCCGCGGAAGAGCTGAAGATGCTGGCGGCGGCGGAATAGCGAGCCATGAAAGAAAACAGCATACGGCGGGCGGTGCGCGAAGGACGGGCGGCGCTGGGCACCGGGCTCAAGGAGTTCTCCTCACGCGGCGTTCCCTGGATCATCGAGCAGGCCGGTTTCGATTACTGCGCGATCGACCACGAACACGGGGCGTTCGACATGGAAACGATCGGCAATCTGGCGAGCTGGTTCCAGGCCACGAACGTCTCGGCCATCGTTCGAATCCACAAGTCGTTCGCGCACCTCATTCCCGGCATTCTGGATCAGGGCATCATGGACATCCAGGTGTCCGAGGTGGAAACCGCCGAAGAGGCGCGCGCGATCGTCCGCTTGGCGAAGTATCCGCCGATGGGAAACCGAGGCATTTCCGGCCAGGGGCCGCACACGGGATATAAAAGCTACGGCGCGCGCCACGCCACCGAATATGCGCCGTGGGCCAACGAGAACATCATCATATTCCCGTCAATCGAGTCGCTCGAGGGCCTGGAGAAAGTCGAGGAGATCGCGGCGGTCGAAGGGATCGACATGATCGCGTATGGTCATGCCGACCTGAGCGCGCAGCTTGGGGTTCACCTCAACCTCGAGCACCCGACTTTCAAAGCGGCGGTGCGGCGGATCGCGGCGGCATGCAATGCGCACGGCAAGCTCACCCGGGGATCGGCGGAGACCGAGGGGCAGATCGAGGAATATTGGCAACTCGGGTGCAAGGTGCTGAACCTGCCAGGGAACGATGTGAGCACGTATCTCGACGGGATGAAAGCGCGCGCGGCCCGTGCACACGCACGGTTGAAGTCGATCGGGGTACCGACCCCATAACCGTACCGCCGAAGATTAACCCTACCCCTCAAGGGTAAGAGGCTTGCTAAATCAGGAGCCAGCGGAACGTCCGTTTTCGGCGCGAAGGAGTTATTGGATACGCAGGGAGGGTTGGTCCGCTGTTTGACCAGGAACGGCCATTCGTTGTCGCGGTCTTAGCCGGCTGTTCATGCCCCCATTTCGGTCCGTCCCCGACTCCAGCCCAAAGGGCTCGGGCGGGTGGCAAGCGGCCACTTCCGATCGCTTTGACCGGTGTCTCCTATGCCCGTCGGCAATCATAATCGGTCGCACCCGGTAGCGCGTGCCGGCAGCCGCCAGGCGTCTCAGTCCTCGGACCGGGCTTGGGTCGACCCGTTCTCACCGGCTCTCGCTCGGCTGTTCGCTTCTCGAAGTTCGGCTCTAAGCCCTTCAATCATCCGAGTTAACGTATGTCGGTCGGGATGATTTGGTGGAAGCTTACCCAGTTTGACCAGTAAGTCATCAAGGACGCACTGCTTAGAACGAGTTTGAAACTGCATCCAGAAAGGGTAGTTCGTGTATACTTTCCAGATGCTTAAGACTATGAAAGCACCAAAGCCACATCGCGGTTAATTCTCGCGACGGTATGTCGCGGGACAATCCGGGATGGTTATGGTTTCTCCCGTCCGCGGCGCCGCGATTTCTCTCTCGTGTGCCAGGGCGAGTTACGAACATTTTGTGATTATCACATGCGATGGAAGCGGCTTTGGGCCTTCGAAAGCCCAAGCGATTTGTTAACTTTGTGCGCGGTCGTCGTTGGCTGGGAAGTGGCCACGATCTCGATCCTCGCATCGCTGGCGCTGCTGTTGGACGGGGTGGCGCTGGGCATTTGGCTTGCCGGTGTCGCGTTGCTCGTAGTCCCTGCCGCCTACACAGCATTAGTGGTCATCGCGTTCCTAAGAAGAAAGCGTGGGTAGACCTCGCCTCGTACTCGATGCCGCTGTGATCTAGGGGCGGCTCTCGCGACGTGCCGGGATGAAACAGCAACCCCGCGGCCAGCGCCGCGCGAAGCGTTGGCGGTTATGCGCGCGCGGACGCACCGGGATAAGCACTCTAGGTTCTACTCGCCCGCGCCAACGCACGCAGGATTGCGGGTAGGAGTCGCGGCTTGTCGGCGGCGGCCGGCTGGCTACTAGAGGCGTCGGGCCGTGGCCGAATCGACGGGTGCGGCTCGCCACCCGCCCATACGCGAGCGCGCTCGCGGCGTAGCTCCTCCATGCGGGCGCGGATCGTTGCAAAATCATCGGCAGCCCGAGGGCGCGGGGATTGGAGGAGCATCTTTGGGAAACTCGGCAAACAGAAGGAGCGGCAACAGATTGGGAAATTATGGTTAACGAGGCAAGCTGAGTCGTCTTCCCTCGATCGAGCGCCCTCAATGGACTGCGGCTGGCGGGGTCCTGAACGACGGCTTAGGGTCGAACTCGACGGTTCGATAGCGGTCCCGCGAATGACCGGAATCGGCGC
>DATNJF010000273.1:0-11611 GCA_035604035.1 Allostellaceae bacterium
CGCAGCGCGCGGTTATCGGCCAGTCTCCTCTTTAAATTTCGCATTTAGATAAACGCCGGCCGCTTTCGCAGGCAACGGTTAAGCTGGGGATTGGCGACTAGCCCCAGTGGGCCCAGAGCCTGCCATCCGCATCGGGCTCCACCCTGACACCGAAGGGTCCGCTTATGGTGCCGAGTTTTCGCCGCAGCCAGATCGTATCAGCCGGCGAAGCAGGATGAAGCCGAAATTGCGCGACTCTGAATGGCACCAAGCACAGTTCGATCAGCCGTCCAGTCGTCGCGCTCAATCGCGGCAAGTACATGAGGCTTAGGTCGCCGCGGAATTCCTCATAGCCCGAAATACCCTCGTAATCGTTGAGGAAGTCGCCGCAGCCGTAAAGGATCAGCCGATCGTGATAGACCTCGATCGCTTTTGGGTGATGCGACGAATGACCGTGGATGAGGTCGAACCCGGCGCCGTCGATCAGCCCGTGCGCGAACGCGCACTCCGCGTCGGCGATCTCGTACCCCCAATTGCCGCCCCAATGGAGTGAGGCGACCAGCAGGTCCCCTGCCTGGCGTGCTTCTGAAACCCGCCGCGCAATATTCGTCAGCGTTCGTTCCGAGAAGTCCGGGAGCAAATCGATCCCCGGGGTATCCGGTCCAGCGGCCCAGCTCCGGGGGATCCCGCTACTCGAATGGCCAAACGCGAACACCAGCAGGCGCCCACTGGCCGTCAGGTTGAAGATCGCCGGTGCTTGCGCCTCGGCTGCGCTGCGACCGGCACCCGCAGTCTTGACCCCGGCGCCATGCAACGTTTCCAGCGTCTCCGCGAGCCCGCCGCGGCCGAAATCGAGCACATGATTATTGCCCAGAACGCAGCAATCGATGCCTGCGGTGGTGAGACAAGCCACATTCGCCGGGTTCATTTTGTAGTTGATGCCCTTTGGGGCGTAGGCGGCAGACGTCGTTACGCTCGTCTCCAAATTGATGATCCGCGCGTGCGGCTTGGCTTGCGCCAATTCGGCAAGGGCATCGCCCCAGATGTAATCAGGGGCAACGGCGCGCGGGATCGGTCCGTTCGCCGCTTCGGCGAGCTCGACGTACTCGATCGCTGAGTGCACAAGTGGTTCGTGCAGGCGAGGGTCGCCGGGATGCGCAAGTATCTGGTCGATCCCGCGGCCAAGCATCACGTCGCCGCAGAAAAAGAGCAGAGCCGAAGAAGGGGTCTTCGTTTCGGTGACTTGTGCCTGCGGCGCGGTCATTTCTATTCACCCTTGTCGGTAAGGCTCGCATGCGGCCGGTGGCGCCTCGTTGACCTGCATCAATTCCGGGGCCGGATCGGTCCGCTAACGTTCGAGCCTCCGATACGCGTCCGGCACGAGACCTGCGACGCTCGGCATGGGGAAACGGTCGTGGTGCTGGCTACACCTGCGCGGCGGGAGCGGACCCGCAATATCATTATTGGACCGGTCGGTCTCGAAGGCATGTTGGCGCTGCCGGCGGCTAGCGCCGGCATTGTCCTCTTCGCTCACGGCAGCGGCAGTGGCCGGTTCAGCCCGCGTAACAATTTTGTCGCGCGGGCCCTGCGCGATGCCGGCTTTGCCACGCTGCTGTTCGACCTCCTGACCGACGATGAGGCCGCGGATCGGCGTAATGTTTTCGACATTCCGTTGCTGGCTGAGCGCCTCTTGATGGCGACTGCCTGGGCGAAGGAGGATGGTGAAACCGCGACCTTGCCGATCGGCTATTTCGGTGCCAGTACCGGCGCCGCGGCCGCTCTCGTCGCAGCAGCGTCCACGGCGTGGCCGATTGCGGCGATCGTCTCGCGGGGCGGCCGCCCCGATCTCGCCGGGTCTGCCCTTGCCAAGGTCAGCGCACCGACTCTGCTGATCGTCGGTGGCGCCGATCTAGTGGTGCTTGACCTTAACCGCCTGGCGCTAGCGGAGCTGCGCTGCGAAAAGCACCTCGCGATCGTCCCCAACGCCACCCACCTCTTCGAAGAGCCGGGTACGCTTGAAGCAGTTGTCGACTTGGCTGGCAGCTGGTTTGCATCGCATCTGCCGGACTCGGCCGAATGAGGTTCCTCGACCGCAGCGATGCCGGGCGGCGGCTTGCCGACAAGCTACAGCATCTGAAGGACAACAAGCCCGTGGTGCTGGCCCTGCCGCGTGGCGGGGTGCCGGTCGCGTTCGAGATTGCTGGCGCCCTCGCGGCACCGCTCGATCTCGTATTGGTGCGCAAGATTGGCGTGCCCTGGCAACCGGAACTCGCGCTCGGTGCCGTGACTGACGGCGAGCATCCGCAGACCTATATCGACCGCGAATTGGCCAGCGCGCTCGCCATCCCGGAGGATTACGTGAAGGAAGAGACGGCGCGCCAGATCGAAGAGCTGGAGCGCCGCCGGCTGGTCTATTGCGCTGGCCGCGCACAAGTCGATATCGCCGGCTCTACCGCGATTGTTGTCGATGACGGGATCGCAACCGGCGCGACGATGCGGGTCGCGCTGCAGGCGGTGCGGCGGCGCAACCCCGCCCGGGTGGTTCTTGCCACGCCGGTTGCCGCCGAAGAGACAATCGCCAAGCTGCGCCCGCTGGCCGACGAGGTCGTGTGCGTCGATATGCCGGTGGGGCTCGGTGCGATCGGTTTCTACTACCGCGACTTCCACCAGATCAGCGACGCCGAGGTGACCGACATCCTCGCGCGCGCCGCGCGCCCGGGCAAAGCGCCGGTGTCGGTGCTGACCAAGAGCACAAGTTGACCCATGGGCATCGTCGCCCAGCTTCAAAAAGCGGGATCGAGAACCTGCGTCGGCCCGTGCAGCTCGTAGCGGGGGTCGTCGACGGCTTCAGCCTTGACCAGCACGGACCGTGTCCAGGGCGGCACTCGCACGGCTGCGCCGGGCGGGAAGCGGGTCGCGACATCGAAGGCCTTGGCTGCTGCCTCGCGGGCAGTAGCCTCGTCGGGAGCGCGGACGATAGCCGGGCCGCGATGTGCGCTCGCCTCCCAGTTCGGATCTAATAGGTCGATCGGGGTCAGCTTCCATACAGTCATAGCCCTCTCCTGATCACGCTTCCTCAGTTTCGGTTGGGATGCCCTGCCAAAGCGCTCGAGGCGGTATCTCGCTTAGCCGGTGCGCGCCGGGACCGAGCAACGGAAGCGCGCGTGCCGCAGCCACCATGACCTGTGCGGTGATGGAGGCAAAGTCGAAGCGGCCTTCGAGCAGAAAGCGCTGATGAGCATCGCCTCCCGCGAGTCCCAGCCTTTCCAGCACGACCCCATGGCCTTCGTGTTCGAGCTCCGCGAGACTGTCGACCAGAATCACCACCGTCTCTTCATCCGTGAACAACGGGTCGGCCCGCACCGCCTGCTCCGCGGCTTCCGGATCCGCTCCCGGCCCCAGCTCGACATAGACGTAGCGTTGCCTTCGGCCACCTTCGGCGCGCAATTCGGTGCACAGCGCGTCCTTGATGTCCGGCATCGCTCGCGCAGCCAGCGTATGGTGGAGACTAACGCCGGGCCGGTCGCGCGTCTCGGTATGGCCCTTGGGCGTCATCATCACAAACAGACCGCGGAACACTGACAGCATGCCGGGATCCCATCCGGCCTCCGTGACGGCGGCGGTCCGATGTTGGTGGGCGACCTTGCGGATCACCTCGTTGGCCGACAGCCGATCGGCATTCGGCAGGATCGCGGACTCGACGGTCGGAATTCGATGCTGCAGGAGGTCGGTGGCCGCTTCGAGGACTAACCGTGGCGGGAGGCAGATCAGCGCCGCGTCGATGCCGTCTATCTCGCTTGGATCGGTCGCGACCAGCACTCTTTGCAGCGGCGCCGGCAAGGGCTGGGCAAGGCTAGTCGGCCGCCGCACGATGCCGGCGACCGCGAGGTCTTCGCTGGCGGCGATGGCCTTGCCACAGGCGAGGCCGACCTTTCCCAATCCAACGATGACGAGCCGGCGTCGTGTCACTGCGACCCTGCCTAGGAAGTCCCAAGGAACGGATAGCGATCGAGATCCTCGCGGCGCCACAACGATAGGCCGGCGCGATGGTCGACGGTCTCGATGTGAATGACATAATCGGCGGCGTCAAAGCCAATCCGACCGGGTGTGCCACCGGTGCTCGCGGCCTGCAGCAGCGCGTCGTCGAGAAAGCGCTCTTCCTTGGGGGTGGACAGGACGCCCTTCATCCCTCGGCGGTGCAGGCGGACGTGAAACCGCGAGCCCGCGAGGATCGGCGCCCAGGACATTACCGCCTCGCGCGCCTTCTGCTCGAATTCAGGTACGGTCGCAAAGTCGAAGGTGCGCTGGGCCGGGAAGACATGGGCGATGAAATTCAAGATGCCTGGCGTCGCGTCGACCTCCTCGCCGAATTCGCACAAGAAGCGGTCCGGATCGTCGACGCTCATCACCAGGACATGGAAATAATCGGTGCGAAAGAGCCGGCCCCAAGGTCGCATCACCCGCCGCGCCTGCGGCGCCGTGGCCTCCGGCAGGGTGACGACGACATTCCAACCAGGGGCGCCGGCTGAGATTTTGTCTCTTGGCCGCGAGCCGGCGTCAGCCATCTCTGTGCTCATGGCGGCGTCGGTGCGCGGGTTCGCAATCACGCCCATAGCGGCTCTTCGCCTTCACCCGAGCGTGCGAGCTGGGCAAACACCTCACGCAGGTTCGCCCGGGTGATCGGGTGCACTAGGTAGGTCCCGCTCTGGCGTGAATACCGCACCAACGGTGCAGCGTCGTGCGCTACCGGCTTGAGTAGGCGCTTGATCGCGTCGAAGTAACGCCGCAGATGCCCAGAGTCGTCGACCTTCAACAACTGCACGAGGCGGTCCGGGCCGGGCGCGTCCCCGTCTTCTTTATAGGATAGAGCTTCCAGCAAATCGTGCAGGCCCTTCAGCCTGTGCCCGAAGCTTACATTTCGGATAAGCGCAATCGCCTGGCCGGAATCAAGAACCGCTAGGCCAGCTAGCTTTTCGCTCTCGGCCTCCCCGCGCCGTCTACTGGCACCCGGCGGCGAACCTTTGCGACGCGTCGCCAGATAAGTGAGCAGGTCCTGCCGCAGCGCGGTCGGCATCGCGGCGAGATCAGATGCGGTTAAGGTCAGCTGCATGGCCCTTCATTCTCCACAGCGGTAGCGAGCGTAATGCGTCATCCGACCGCTATCCGGTTGACGACATTCTCGACGCCGAACACGTACCACGCGTCGTGCTCGGCCATATCCCGCTCGGACTCCGTCGGCACCAGCCCTTCAAGAATGACCGTGGCATTGCTTGTCGTTACCCGAACCTGATCGGGGTTGACGAAGGGATCCTTTTCCAGCACCAGGCGAACAGCGTCGGTAATTTCTGCGTCGCTGTCTTCTTCGGGCGGGGCGACGCCGAGGCCGTTGATCACGTCGCGGCTGCCCGGAACCCACCACGCGAGCGCACCCGCGAGCCGCTTGTGGCCGAGACCGGGAACCTCGCCATCGAGCGTGACAACGCCCTCCGCCACACGAATATCGATCGCTCCGCTGGCGGATATGGGATCGCTGATCAGCTCCGGTTGGCCTTTGTCCCAAAGCCGAATACGACAATTGGCAAGGGCGGGCTCTTCGACCAAGGCGTCGCGGACGAGGTCGCCGATCATACCGTCCGCCATCGGCTGGGCCGGACGTACGTGGAGGCGGTCGATGATCGGCTGCGGCGCGATCACCGCGGCGGCGGTGCGCAGCATGCGGCGCTTGATCGAGACGTCGGCGACCTCGCCGTCGACCAAGAGCGCGCCATCCGATAGCGCAAGGACGATCGACTCGTCGTCGAAGCGAATGCTTGTATCTGCTCGCAAGGCGTCGCGAACTCGCTCAAGGAGTTCAGTTTCAGCCGTCATGAAACGTATCCGTGATTGATCAGGTTAATGGGGGGCGCTGCAGCGCCCCCCAGCGCTACGGCCTCAGGCCGCTTTAACCTCGATCTTTTTCTGCTGCTTCTGGGCCTCAGCGGTCTTAGGCATCGTGACCGTCAGGACGCCCTTTGACAGCTCGGCGCCGATCTTGTCGCGGTCGACCCCAGGGGGCAGCGGGAACGACCGCTGGAACGAGCCGAACGACCGTTCGGACATGTAATAGTTCTCGTCCTTTTCTTCCTTCTCCTGGCGCTTCTCGCCTTTGATGACCAGCGCGTCGCCGCTGACCGTCACCTCGACGTTCGCCGGCTCCATTCCCGGCAGTTCGGCCGTGACTTTGTAGGCCTTGCCGTTCTCGGTGACGTCGATCGCCGGCGCCGTAAAGGTAAAGGTGCTCTCAATTCGGTGGGCCGGAGTGAAGTCGAACATACGCCGCAGAGACGGCATCGCGAAAGCGCCGGAAAACCGATCGAACACGCGCTCCATCTCGTTGCGGAGCGAGCTCCAAAGATCCGGAGCGCCGGGCGCCGGCACGGGAGCAAGAGCCGTAGCGGGAGCCGTCTTCTTCACTTCGATCGCGGTATCAGCCATGGGTTCACTCCTTCAATAGACGGGGCAATCCTGACCGCCATCGGAGAGCGCTGCGTTGATGTATCTCAATTCGCCGGCAGTAATCGGGGTCCGCGACTTCGAGTGCATCGGGCGCGCCATCGTTGAGGTGAATCAATGGCAACCCGTAGGGCCCAGGTTACAGATCGCTAAAGCAGCGGCGCCGCTCCTCTCGCAAAGGGTTGCCATGCCGAAACGGGGAACACCTAACTCTGCCGCGCTCGCGACGGGCGCCATCGCCTTCGTATTGATCCTGCTCCTGGGCGTGCGCACCAATTCCCCGGGCGTCGTCGGTCCCTTAATCCTGGCCTCGGTTCCGGCGGGTCTTCTTGCCATCTGGATCGCAACACGAGCCACCTCGGTGAGGGCCGCCTGGGGGCGCGGTTGCTTCGTTAATGGATTGCTCAGCCTGGCGGTCGGTATTGGCTTCTGGATCCAGGAAGAGCCTGGGTCGGGACGACCGGGGTATTCGGACGATCTCGAGCGCGCGATCGGTCCGCTGGTGGATTTCATCTGGCCGCTTGTCGCATGGGCCGGGTTCGCGGCCCTCATACTGGCCGGCATTCTGCTGGCACTCAGTTGGTGGCTTCTCGGCCCACCCCACCGCCATGCGTAACCGCTGTTGCGCATCGCGAGGTCGAGCGCCACTGCGTCGCGGGGTGCCCCACTTTGCGAAAAATCGGGCCTGTTTGATCTGCATCAAGGGCAGTTGCAGCCATCAGGTCGCACCATCACTACGGGACCCGCCGTAGCCTAATGTGGCGATATGGAGGAAACGATGCAGACTTTCATCATGTTGACCCGGCTCGTACCGAGCCAAATGCCGTCGCCGGGAGCGCTCGAAGAATTGGAGCGGAAAGTAGTGGACCACATCCGCTCCGATTGTCCGGGGATCCAGTGGATCGGCAGCTATGCCGTATTTGGACCGTGCGACTATCTCGACATCTTCCACGCCCCGGATTGGGACACCGCCGCGAAGGTCTCGGCGATCGTGCGCAGCTATGGCCACGCCAACACCGAAATTTGGGCGGCAGCGGACTGGGCGCATTTTAAGGAGGTCATCCGCGATTTATCTGCGACCGAAGTGGCAGCTACGGCCCTCGGCTACGCTCGCAGTTAACGGAGCTCGCGAGCTCCCTTACTAGCCCGCCCCAACGCGCGGAGGGTCAGGAAATGGATAATCCAACCGAGTTAAGGAACCGGGCGGCGTGGTATCGCGAATTTGCCGAGGGCGCTGAAAATCGAGCGGTCGGGCGCTCGCGGCTGCGCAAGGCTGAAAATATGGAAGCCGAGGCTGACCGCATAGACGCCGAACCCGCGTTGAAAACGTGACCGTCAGGGGAAGGTCTGTAACGCGGTATGGTGCAACCTGCTTCGTCTCACCGCCCTTGATGCAAATCCAATAAAGTGGGGACAGAGCGATCTTGTCCGCCATCGACCGGCGATGCTTTGACAGCTCAATCGCTGCAACGTCGATCTGGCGTCGTGGTCCGGATCAGCCCTTGATGCAGATTACCGGTTCGAGCGCGGCGACCTTGCGCGACAATCCAGCTTGATGCGCGGCATCGACTACCGCGGTGCTGTCCTTGTACGCACCGGGCGCCTCTTCAGCGACGCCGCGCATCGACGGGCTTTTGATGATGATCCCGCGCTGGCGCAACTCGACGACGACCTGACGGCCGCGCCAGTGCCGCAGAGCCTCGTGGCGGCTCATCTGCCGCCCGGCGCCGTGGCAGGACGAGGCGAAGGCGTGCTCAGGGCGCTCGGCTGGACCAACCATGATCGCCGACATCGTGCCCATGCTGCCGCCGATGAATACCGGCTGGCCGGTCTTGGCAAAAGCCGCCGGCAGGTCGGGATGCCCGGCGCCGAAGGCTCGCGTCGCACCCTTGCGGTGCACGAACAGCCGCCGCCGCTTGCCGGCGATCTCGTGCTCCTCCTCCTTGCAGGTGTTGTGCGACACGTCGAACAGCACCGGCAGGTTCACTTCCGGGAAGAAATGCGTGAAAACACGGCGGATCAGATGGGTGATGATCTGGCGATTGGCGAGCGCGCAATTGATGCCAGCGCGCATCGCGCCGAGATAACGCTCGCCCAACTCCGAGCGAAGCGGCGCGCAGGCAAGCTCGAGATCAGGCAGGACGATCCCATGCGTCGGCGCTGCCAGTGCCATCTCGCGGAGAAAATCGGTGCCGATCTGGTGACCGAGCCCACGCGAGCCGCAATGGATGCTGACGACGATGTCACCCAGCGCTAAGCCGAAGCCTGTGGCGATAGCCTCATCGAATATCGCTGCGACCTCTTGCACTTCGAGATAGTGATTGCCTGAGCCGAGCGTGCCCATCTCCTCGCGCTGTCGGTGCCGCGCGCGTTCGGAAACGGCGTCAGGCTGGGCGCCGGGCATCGTGCCGCTTTCTTCGACCCGGTCGAGATCCTCGGCACCGCCATAGTCTTGCTCGACGGCCCAGCGCGCTCCGCCTGCAAGCATGCGGTCCATCTCGATCTCGTCGAGGCTGATTTTTCCGGTGCTTCCAAGGCCGGCCGGGACCGATCGTGAGAGAGAGTGGGCCAGGCTTTCCTTGCACTGCTCTAGATCCTGACGCTTGAGTCCGGTCAGCAACGTGCGTACGCCGCAGGAGATATCAAAGCCGACACCGCCAGCCGAAATGACCCCGCCCGCGTCTGGATCGAAAGCGGCCACCCCACCGATCGGGAAGCCATAGCCCCAATGCGCATCCGGCATCGTATAGGCGGCGTCGACGATCCCGGGCAGACAGGCGACGTTGCCGATCTGCTCAAGTACCTTGTCGTCCATCTCTGCGATCAGTTTCTCGCTGGCATAGAGCACCGCCGGCACACGCATCCCGCCCTGCGGCTCAAGCCGCCACTCCGATGCGGAGACTTGCTGCAGACGAGAGAGCTCCATACCTTCCACCCAGCCTCAGACGTCAACGACGCACTGGGCAATCCAAGCGCCGTCGTCACACATCTCGACCTTGAGCGCGGTCAATGTCGCTCCTTTGGGTTCGACCGCAGGCGCATGGCGCCCGCGATCGACCGGCTCTCCCCAGGCCTGTCCACGCAGCCGATGGTCTTTGATCGATACGGTGAAACGCCCGAAGAGGAGGCGCCGCACGCTCATCTCGTAGATCAAGGCGTTCAGCCAATCGACCAGCAGAAACGCGTCGTTCGGCGCCTCGCAGCCAATTTCCATCGCCGTTTGCGGCGCGACCCGACCAGGGTCGGTGACTGCCATCGTCAGCGCCAACGCAGCCTGCTCGAAAGCGGCAGCGCGCGTCGGTCCAATGCCGCGGACGCCGATATCGGCGCCATGCGCAAACAGCTCGGCATGCGATTTGATGGCCGATGGCAGTACCATAGGTCTTCCTTCGCCCTAATTGCTGGCGTTCCCTCTTTAGAGGTATCCGCGCGCGGCCGTCGTTGATCCAACGCAACCGAGCTTGTTTTCGCGCGCGCGAAGTTGTGGCTTTGCGCTAGATCAATCCCAGGCCCCAGCAACGGCGCTATTAGAGATCCGGGTCACTCTCTTGGCTCAGGGGCCTAGCGAGGAAGGCGATGGAGCGGATTGTGGCGGCGGTTGACGGCTCGGCGCCGTCGCTCAAAGCAGCGGCGTTCGCCGTTGACCTGGCGACCAAATACGGCGCCGAGTTCATTCTGTTGACCGTGGCCCGGGAGCTTTCCCCGGCACTGACCCCGGAGCTCGAAACCTATGCACGCCAGGAGCATATCGACGCGCCGCTCAGTGAATTGGCTTCGGCGCACGCCGAGAGTGTGCTCGCCGGCGTGCGGCTACAGGCCCAAGCCAAGCGGGTGGCACGGGTCTCGACCCATTCATCCATCGGCGACCCGGCCGAGGAGATCATCGCGCTAGCCACGGACCAGCGGGCCGACCTGATTGTGATTGGCAGCCGGGGTCACGGCCGGTTAGCTGGTTTGCTGCTCGGCAGCGTCGCGCAAAAAGTCCTCGCCCATGCCTCGTGTCCTGTCCTCATCGTGCGCTGATGCGGCCGATCGTGGCGCGTGGCAATAAACTAGAACCCAGGAGACTCCGATGCTTACGATTCCGCTGGAAAAGCTGGCCTTCATCATCATCAAGGCACGCGAGTACGACGCCGAGGTGCCGTCAGTCGATGAGGATTCGGGATCCAACCCCTCCGATGACGCCGATCGGGGCGTGCTGGAGGAAAACCCGGGAAACCCAACTCTTCAGGAGCTCGTGGACGCTCTCAACGGCTTAAGCGAACTGGAGCGCATCGAGGTGCTGGCGCTCACCTGGTTGGGCCGCGGTGAGTACAGCAAAGAAGAGTGGCGCGATGCGCTGATGGAATCCCGGCGGGTCCATGATGCGAAGGAAACGGACTACCTAGTCGGCACGCCGCTGCTCGCCGATTATCTGGAGGAAGGATTGTCGCAGCTGGGGTATTCGATAGAGGATTACGAGATCGGCCGCTTGTAGCGGCAACACTCGCGCAGAAGCCAGCAAAGAGCACATCCGATCCGCTGCTGATCGTCGCAGGCGGTCGGTTCCCGTGCAGGCCGATGTCGCCAAGAGACAGCATGCCGACTATCCGCCTCCTGAGGTTCAGCACGGGCAGGCGATGGATCTGCTTACGCTCCATCAACGCGCGCCGCTTCGCTCACGTTCTGGTCATCGAAACAAAAGCTAATGCACTTGGCATCACATCGCCAACGTTTGTGCTGGCTGGATCCTGGCCCAGTGAGACGGCGCCGAGGAAGCGATGGAAGCATTGCATCGGCACCATGTTTCCGGGACCGGCGCTCGACCCGGGTAATCGAGCGCTTTGGCGTGGCGCGCGTCTTGAGAGCGGATGCCCTCGGGAACGGGGCACGAGCGTCGTGCCGGGTGTGCGAGGCGCTGCGCCTGGCCAGCCTACTGATGCATCAACGCTGGTCGCTGACCGGCCCATTCATTGTGTCGCTCTACCGACGGAGCTGGTGACGCAAGCGGATTAGCCCAGCTTCGACCCGAGCAAAGATAATGATCTTGTGCTCGTATCGGGCAAGATCGACGCCGAGGCTCGCGGCCGCCGAGACGACCGCCGGCAGCGGCGCCGGATCGGCCTTGGGCCAGAAGGGTCGCAATTCCCGCAGGAAGATG
>DATNJF010000274.1:0-15086 GCA_035604035.1 Allostellaceae bacterium
CGCTCGATTTCAGCACGCTCGAGCCGCACGGCTGCTTCATCGGGTCGGCGGCGCTGATCGTGCTCTCCGACAAGGACGACATGAAGGCCGTGACGCTCAATTTGCTGAAGTTCTTCGAGGACGAGAGCTGCGGCCAGTGCACGCCGTGCCGGGTCGGCACCGAAAAGGCAGTGAAGTTGATGAGCCAGGTTCGCTGGGACGATAATCTGCTGCAGGAGTTGTCGCGGGTGATGGGCGACGCGTCGATCTGCGGCTTGGGCCAAGCGGCGATGAACCCGGTGAAGATGGTAATGAAGCATTTCGCGGAAGATTTGGCGGGACCGGTTTGATGAGCGATCCGATCCGATTTTCCCTCGACGGCACGGAGGTCGAGGCCCAGCCGGGCGAGACGATCTGGCAGGTGGCGAACCGGCTCGGCACCGAGATCCCGCATCTCTGCTGGCTGCCGAAGCCCGGCTACCGCGCCGACGGCAATTGCCGTGCCTGCATGGTCGAGATCGAGGGCGAGCGGGTGCTGGCGGCGTCGTGCATCCGCAAACCCACCGCGGGGATGAAGGTTCAATCGGCCAGCGAGCGCGCCAAGTTCTCGCGCCAGATGGTGTTCGAGCTACTGATCGGCGACCAGCCGGAGCGTGCGGTCGCGCACGACCCGAACTCGTCGCTGTGGCGATGGGCCGACAAGCTCGAGGTCAGCGCCAGCCGTTTCCCGGAGCGCGCGGTGCCGGCCCCCGACCGCAGCCACGTCGCGATGGCGGTGCAGCTCGACGCCTGCATCCAGTGCAATCTCTGCGTCCGCGCCTGCCGCGAAGTCCAGGTCAACGACGTGATCGGCATGGCGGGGCGCGGCCACCACGAGAAGATCGTCTTCGATTTCGACGATCCGATGGGCAACTCGACCTGCGTCGCCTGCGGCGAATGCGTTCAGGCCTGCCCCACCGGCGCGCTGATGCCGGCAACCCAGGTCGACGCGAACGGCGTCTTCACCAACGCGCCCGACCGCACGGTCGACAGCGTCTGCCCGTATTGCGGCGTCGGCTGCCAACTGACCTATCAGATCAAGGACGACCGCATCGTCGCGGTCGAGGGCAAGGACGGGCCGGCCAACCACAACCGGCTCTGCGTCAAGGGTCGCTTCGGCTTCGACTATGTCCACCACTCGGACCGGCTGACCGAACCGCTGATCCGCAGGGACGGGGTCTCGAAGCACGACACCGATATCGACCCGGCCAACCCCTATACGCATTTCCGCAAGGCGACATGGGAAGAGGCGCTCGACCGCGCCGCGCTCGGCCTCGTCAAGATTCGCGACCGTGACGGAAGCCGCGCGCTGGCCGGGTTCGGCTCGGCGAAGGGCTCGAATGAAGAGGCTTACCTGTTCCAAAAGCTGGTGCGCACCGGGTTCGGCACCAACAATGTCGACCACTGCACGCGGCTCTGCCACGCCTCCTCGGTCGCGGCGCTGATGGAGGGGATCGGCTCGGGCGCGGTGACGGCGCCCTTCACCGCCGCCGAGGACGCCGACGTCATCATCGTCATCGGCGCGCGGCCGACCGAGAACCACCCGGTGGCTGCGACCTTCTTCAAGCAGGCGGCGAAACGCGGCGCCCAGGTCTTTGTGATGGACCCGCGCGGCCATTCGCTGGTGCGGCACGCGGCGCAGACCTTGAGGTTCACCCCCGGCCGCGACGTGGCGATGCTCAACGCCTTCCTCCACACGATCATCGAGGAGGGTCTTACCGACCGGCAATACATCCAGGCGCACACCGAGGATTATGAGAAGCTGCGCGAGCACATCAAGGATTACAGCCCGGAGAAGATGGCGCCGATTTGCGGCATCGACACGCAGCTTCTGCGCCATGTCGCGCGCGAATACGCCCGGGCCGAACACGCGATCATCTTCTGGGGCATGGGCATCTCGCAACACACCCACGGCACCGACAATGCGCGCTGCCTGATCGCGCTGGCGATGGTGACCGGTCAGGTAGGACGGCCCGGCACCGGGCTGCATCCGCTGCGCGGGCAGAACAACGTGCAGGGCGCGTCCGACGCCGGGCTGATCCCGATGCTCTATCCCGACTACCAGTCGGTCGAGAACCCGGCGATCCGTGAGAAATTCGAGGCGCTGTGGCACACCCCGCTCGACGACAAGCGCGGGCTCACGGTGGTCGAGATCATGGACGCGGTGCACCGCGACGAGATCAAGGGCATGTACATCATGGGCGAGAACCCGGCGATGTCCGACCCCGATGTCGAGCATGCGCGCGAGGCGCTGGCGCATCTTGAGCAGCTGGTCGTGCAAGACATCTTCCTCACCGAGACCGCGAAATACGCCGACGTGATCCTGCCCGCCTCGGCCTGGCCGGAGAAGAACGGCACCGTCTCCAACACCAACCGCCAGGTGCAGATGGGCCGCGCCGCGCTGCCGCTGCCCGGGAACGCCCGGCTCGACCTCGAGACGATCCAGGAGATCGCCCGGCGCATGGGGTGCGACTGGCGCTACGAAGGCCCGGCCGACGTCTTTGCCGAGATGAAGCTGGCGATGCCGTCGCTCGACCACATCACCTGGGAGCGGCTGCTGCGCGAGGATTCGGTGACCTATCCGTGCGACGCCGACGACAAGCCGGGCAACGAGATCGTCTTCGGCGAGGGGTTCCCGACTGCGAGCGGCCGCGCCAAGCTGGTGCCGGCCTCGATCATTCCCCCGGCCGAGGAGCCCGACGCCGAGTACCCGCTGGTGCTGACCACCGGTCGCCAGCTCGAGCATTGGCATACCGGGTCGATGACCCGCCGCGCCAGCGTACTCGACGAGATCGAGCCGGAAGCGGTGGCGAGCCTGGCACCGGTCGAATTGCGCCGGCTCGGCATCGCCGCCGGCGACCCGGTCAAGGTCACGACACGGCGCGGCCATATCGAGCTGAAGGCGCGCGCCGACAGCAATGTCGCGCCCGGCATGGTGTTCATCCCGTTCTGCTACGCCGAGGCCGCGGCCAACGTCCTGACCAACCCGCAGCTCGACCCGATCGGCAAGATCCCCGAGTTCAAGTATTGCGCGGCGAAGGTCGAGCCAGCCGGCGTCAAGGCGGCCGCGGAATAACACGACTTTTCCTCATCGCGGCGGCGCTCTTAGCGCTGGCCGGCTGCGCTGAGCCAGCCGCTCAAGCGCCTGCCACGCCCATACCTCCTACCCCCTATCAATGCGTGCTGCCGAGCGAGCAGCGGATGCTCATCGCAGAGATTTTCTTCGGCCGTAAGATCAAGGGTGGCGGGTTTGTGACCGACGCGAAATGGACCAAATTCGCCGCCGAGATTGTGACGCCGAATTTTCCCGATGGCTTTACCGCCTATGATGCGAGCGGCCAGTGGCGCAACCCGCAAACCGGCACGATCGCGCGCGACCCGACCAAGGTGCTGGTCCTCGCGGTCAAGCGCTCACCCGAGCTCGCTGGGCGCTTGCAGGCCGTGATGGACGCCTACAAGACGCGCTACCATCAGCAATCGGTGGGGATCGTCACCCGCGACTCCTGCGCCGATTTCAACTAGGCGCGATCAGTTCGATCCGCGGGAAGTAGGTACGATAGCGGCGCGCATCGCGAGTCACCAATGGCGCGCGGGCGACAAGTGCGTGGGCACCGATGAAGAAGTCCGGCAGAACACCGGTCCGCAGGCCGCCGGCTGCGCGATAGCGCTGATAGGCTTTACCAGCGAGGAACAGCGCTTCGCGTGGGATCGGCGCCAGATCAATCCGGAATTGCCGGAGCATTGCGTCAAGCTCCGCCGCGCGCGAGTAGCGCACCGACAATTCTGCATAGACGACGTCATTGATCGCCAGGTCGTCCCCACCTGCGGCAATGTCCAGGCGCTCTTGCGACCAGTCCGCCCACACGGGATCGTCCATCGCCACATCGATCAGCACGTTGGCGTCGATGAGAATCACCGGTCCTCACGATCGGGCTCGCCCCAGCCGCGCGTCAATTTCATCAGCTCATCCGCGCTCATTCCGGGGCCGAGAGTGCCGCGCAATGCTGCGAACCGGCTGGCTGGCCGAGTGTCATCCGGGGTCTTCAGCACGACCTTGCCACCTTCGGTGCATTCGAAGTCCACTTCCGCGCCTGGCTTGAGGCCGAGGTAGTCCCGTACGCGCTTTGGGATGGTCACCTGGCCCTTGCTGGTCATTCTCGACATGGTAATACCTCGTCATCATTAGGTATTACATAGCATCCGAGCCCGGTAATTTGTAGGGTCGGGCGATGCCGCTCGCACCCGGCCTAGCCCTCGTCACCGGCGCGACCGGGTTTGTCGGCGCGGCGGTGGCGCGCGCGCTGCTTGCTGCCGGGCACCAGGTGCGGGTGTTGGCGCGGCCGAATAGCGACCGGCGGAACCTCGCCGGTCTCGATGTCGCGGTCGCCGAGGGCTCGCTCGAAGACGCCGCCTCGCTTGCCGCCGCGGTCGCCGGCTGCCGCTACCTGTTTCATGTCGCCGCCGATTACCGGCTCTGGGTGCCCGACCCGGCGGCGATGTTCCGCGCCAATGTCGACGGCACGCGCTCGTTGATGGAGGCGGCGCTCGCCGCCGGGGTCGAGCGCATCGTCTATACCAGCAGCGTCGCGACCTTGGGCCTCGTCAAGGACGGGATCGCCGACGAGGCGACGCCGAGCGGCGAGGCCGACATGATCGGGCCTTACAAGCGCTCGAAATTCCTCGCTGAGGAGGCGGTGAAGGCGCTGATCGACGAGCGGGGTCTGCCCGCGGTGATCGTCAATCCCTCGACGCCTATTGGCCCTGGTGACGTCAAGCCGACCCCGACCGGGCGGATCATCGTCGAGGCGGCGAAAGGGAAGATGCCTGGGTATGTCGATACCGGGCTCAATATCGTCCATGTCGACGATGTCGCCGCTGGGCAGCTGCTCGCCGCGGAGCTGGGCAAGGTCGGCGATCGCTATATCCTCGGCGGCGAGAATTTGAGCCTCGCCGAAATCCTCGCCATCGTCGCGCGAGCGGTCGGGCGGCGTCCGCCGGCGCTCAAAATCCCCTACGCGGTGGTGCTGCCGATCGCCGCCGGCGCCGAGATGATGGCGCGCATTACCGGGCGCGAGCCGTTCACTACCTTGGATGGGGTGCGCATGTCGCGTAAGAAGATGTATTTCAGTTCGGCGAAGGCGATGCGCGAATTGGGCTATCAGCCCCGCCCGGCGCGCGAGGCCATCACCGACGCCATCGCCTGGTTCGAGGCCAACGGATATTTGACCAAAGGGAATTGAGTGACGGCGCTGGCCACAGAAACACGTTCTGCGCCTGCCGCGGTCGAGACCCCGTCGGGCAAGGGGCGCGGCGATGAAAACTTCCCGGTCGGGTCGTTTCTGATCCGCAGGGATTTGCGTCCGCATGTCCACGCGTTCTACCGCTTCGCGCGCAACGCCGACGACATCGCCGACAACCCGGATTTGCCGGCCGATGACAAGGTGCGCCGGCTTGCTCGCATGGGCGAAATCCTGGATGGCGCAGCAGGCGACGATTCGCCGGCGGCGAGCGCGATGCGGCGGAGTCTCGCCGCGACCGGGACCACCGCGCAGCATTGCCACGACGTGCTGCGCGCCTTCACCCTCGACGCGACCAAGCTGCGGTATCGCGATTGGGACGATTTGATGGAGTATTGCCGCTATTCGGCCTCGCCGGTCGGGCGGCAGCTGCTCGACCTGCACGGCGAGAGCCGCGAAACTTGGCCGGCCTCGGACGCCTTGTGCTCGGCGCTGCAGGTGCTCAACCATTTGCAGGATTGCGCCGACGACTACCGCAATCTCGACCGCGTCTACCTGCCGCTCGATCTGATGGGAGAGGCGGGGATCGCGGTCGAGGATTTGAGGTTGCCGGCAGCCAGCAGCGGCCTGCGGCATGTCATCGACCGGCTGCTCGACCTGAGCGATATCCTGATCGCCACCGCGGCGGGATTGCCCGGGCGGGTCGGCGCGCGCGGGCTGCGCTGGGAATCGGCGACGATCGTCGATCTGGCGCGGCGCCTGTCGCGGCGGTTGCGGCGCGGCGATCCGCTGGCGGCGCGGGTCGCGCTCAGCAAGGGCGATTTCGCCGCCTCGCTCTTGACCGGCATGGTGCGCGGCCGCCGCCCACGGTCGACCAACCGGTGACCGGCGCGGCGCTCGACGGCGTCGGGGCGATCCCGGACGAGGCTTCGCTACGCGAAACCATTCGCCGGCGGGTCGAGGCGGCGGGCACCTCGTTCTATTGGGCGATGCGTCTCCTGCCCCAGGAGCGCCGCGACGGGATGTATGCGGTCTATGCCTTCTGCCGCGAGGTCGACGACATCGCCGACGATTGGCCGGTCGCCGAGCGCGCCAAGGGCCTCGCCGATTGGCGCGACGAGATCGAGGCGATCTATGCCGGGCGGCCCCGCCACCTGATCGCCCGCGCGCTGGTCGCCCCTGTCGAGCGCTTCCAGCTGCGTAAGAGCGACTTCCACGACATCGTCTCCGGGATGGAGATGGACGCGGAAGCGGACATCCGTGCCCCCGACCTGGCGACGCTCGACCTTTATTGCGCGCGGGTGGCCGGTGCGGTCGGGCATTTGTCGGTGCACGTCTTCGGCGATCCGAGCCCCGCGGCGCACCGGGTCGCCGATGTCTTGGGCCGCGCGTTGCAACTCACCAATATCCTGCGCGACCTCGACGAGGACGCGCAGCGCGGCCGGCTCTATCTGCCGCGCGAGATTCTCGACCGGTACGGCATCCGCGACAGCGATCCGGCGCGGGTGCTGCGCCACCCGGCGCTGCCCGCGGTGTGCCGCGACCTTGCCGACATCGCGCTCGGCCATTTCGACGCCGCCGAGGCGGCGATGAAGGAGTGCTCACGCCGGGCGATGCGGCCGGCGGCGACGATGGGCGCCTTCTACCGCGCGATGCTCGACGCGATGCTGCGCGACGGCTGGCGCGACCCCGCGACGCGGGTCAGCCTGTCGAAGGGCCGCAAATTGTGGCTGGTGCTACGCCACGCGCTGATATGAGCCGGGTCCATGTCGTTGGGGCCGGGTTGGCGGGGCTGGCGGCAGCAGTGGCGCTGGCGCGGCAGGGCCGGCGGGTCGCGCTTTACGAGAGCGCCGAGCATGCCGGGGGGCGCTGCCGCTCCTATTTTGACGCCGAGCTCGGGGTCCGGGTCGATAACGGGAACCATTTGCTGTTGTCGGGCAACCGCTCGGCCTTGGCCTATATCGAGATGATCGGCGCACTCGTCACGTTCGAGGGCCCCGGCGAGGCGGCGATCCCGTTTGTCGATCTGGCGAGCTGCGAACGCTGGATGCTGCGGCCCAATCGCGGCGTCGTCCCGTGGTGGGTATTCTGCGGCACGCGACGCGTGCCAGGAAGCCGGGCGCGCGACTACTTTGCCGCGCTGCGGTTGCGCAATGCTTCCGACAACGACACCATCACCGACCGGCTCGATCCGCTGACGCTGCTGTTCCACCGCCTGTGGGAACCGATCGCGGTGGCGGCGCTCAATACCAGCACCGAGGCGGGATCGGCGCTGCTGTTCTGGCGCATCCTGCGCGAGACTTTGGGGCGCGGCGCCGAGGCCTGCCGCCCGCTAGCGCCGCGCGAGGGCTTGTCGGAGAGCCTTATCGATCCAGCGCTGGCGATGCTGCGCGCAAGCGGCGTCGAGATCCGCTTCGGCGCGCGGTTGCGGGGCATCGGTTTCGAGGGGTCTCGGGTAACCAGCCTCGATTTCGACGGCAACACTGCCGAGATCACCGGCGACGACGAGGTCGTGCTGGCGGTGCCGGCGGCGGTCGCGGCGCGGCTGGTGCCGGACCTCATTGTGCCTGACGACCACGCGCCTATCGTCAACGCGCATTACCGGATCGATCCGCCGGCTGGCATGCCGCTCTTCGCCGGACTGATCGGCGGCACGGCCGAATGGGTCTTCAAGAAGCACGGCGTCATCTCGGTGACGGTCAGCGCCGCCGACAGGATTGTTGACCGCCCGGCTGGGGAGCTAGCCGAAATCCTCTGGCGGGATGTCGCGGCCGCGTTCGGTCTGCCGTCGCAGCCAATGCCGCCGGCGCGTGTCGTCAAGGAGCGACGGGCGACGTTTCGCGCCACTCCGGAGCAGTTGCGCCGCCGGCCCGGAACGGCGACGCGGTGGAACAACCTTCGCCTTGCAGGCGATTATGTCGATACCGGCTTGCCCGCCACGATCGAAGGCGCTATTCGCTCCGGCCTTGCCGCGGCCGAGGCGATCGCCCGGTCGCCCGGCGCGCGCAGCTCGAACCGGCAGCCGAGCCACAACAGCGCAGAGCGGAGTGATGACGGCGGAACAAGTGCCGATCAGCAAGACCATGCCGTCTCGCGTGCTCGACACCGCGATAGAGCGGGCGACCGACTGGCTGCTGGCGCGTCAGGCTGAGGATGGCCACTGGCTGTTTGAACTCGAGGCCGACGCGACGATCCCCGCCGAATACATCCTGCTGCAGCACTACCTCGGCACCATCGACAGCGAGATCGAGCAGCGTATCGCCCGCTATCTCCGCGCGGCCCAGGGCGAGCACGACGGCTGGCCGCTGTTTCAGGGCGGCGATTTCGACCTCAGCGTCTCGGTCAAAGCTTATTTTGCGCTGAAGGCGGTCGGCGACCGCGCCGATGCGCCGCACATGGCGCGGGCTCGCGTGGCGATCCTGGCGCGCGGCGGCGCGGCGCGCACCAATGTCTTTACGCGCATTCTCTTGGCCCTATGGGGCGAGGTGCCATGGCGAGCGGTGCCGGTCATGCCGGTCGAGATCATGCTGCTGCCGCGCTGGTTCCCGTTTCACATCGACAAGATTTCGTACTGGTCGCGCACCGTCGTGGTGCCGCTGCTGGTTTTGATGGCGAAGCAGCCGCGCGCCATGAACCCGCGCGGCGTGTCGATCGCCGAGCTCTTCGTCGCGCCGCCGGAGAGCGTGCGAGATTGGATCACCCCGGCCACACCGTCGCTCTTGGCTCGGGTGTTTTCGGGGCTCGACCGGCTGCTCCGCTATCTCGAGCCGACCTTTCCAAAATATCTGCGCGAGCGCGCAATCGACCGTGCGGTCGATTTCGTCACCGAGCGATTGAACGGCGACGATGGGTTGGGGGGGATTTTCCCGGCGATCGTCAACTCGCTGATGATGTATGTCGCGCTCGGCTATCCGCTCGACCATCCGCATTGCGTGACGGCGCGCTCGGCGGTCGAAAAGCTGGTGGTGCGCGACGGCGAGGAATTCGATTACTGCCAGCCCTGCCTGTCGCCGGTGTGGGACACCGTGCTCGCCGGCCATGCGCTGATGGATGTCGGTGAGACTGCAGCACCGGTGCTCGGCCGCGCCTTCGATTGGATCGAGAAGAAGCAGGTGCTCGATGTCGTCGGCGATTGGGCATCGCAACGCCCGGGGCTGCGTCCCGGCGGCTGGGCTTTCCAGTACGAGAACCCGCATTACCCCGATGTCGACGACACCGCCGCCGCGGGCCTCGCGCTCGACCGCTTCGACGGCGAGCGCTACCGGGATGCGATCGGCCGCGCCGCCGAGTGGATCATCGGCATGCAGAGCAAGAATGGCGGCTGGGGCTCCTTCGATGCCGACAACACGCACTATCATCTCAACCACATCCCGTTCGCCGATCACGGGGCGCTGCTCGACCCGCCGACAGCGGACGTCTCGGCCCGCTGCCTCGGTTTTCTGGCTCAGGCCGGGTATGCGGAGCATCCGGCGGTCGCCGCGGCGGTCGCCTATCTGAAGCGCGAGCAGGAGGCGGACGGCAGCTGGTTCGGGCGCTGGGGCACCAATTACATCTACGGCACCTGGTCGGTACTGGCCGGGCTCAACGCCGCAGGGTTGGGACCGAACGCGCCGGAGATGCGCCGCGCCGCCGACTGGCTGCTCGCGCGCCAGCATGCGGATGGCGGCTGGGGCGAGAGCGGCGAGAGCTATTGGCCCGACAAGCCGCGCGGTGAAGCGCCTTACAGCACCGCCTCGCAAACCGCCTGGGCCTTGCTCGGGCTGATGGCGGCGGGCGAGGCCGCGCATCCGGCAGTCAAGCGCGGCATCGACTATCTCACCGCAACCCAGAAGCAGGATGGCGGCTGGGACGAGAAGTCGTACACCGCGGTAGGGTTTCCCCGTGTCTTTTACCTGCGCTACCACGGCTATCGCGCCTATTTCCCGCTCTGGGCGCTGGCGCGCTATCGTCGTCTGATGCAAGCCAACTCGCCGCGCGTCGGCTACGGCATCTGAGCGCGATTGAGCGGCGCGGCTTTGCTGCTGGCGAAATTTCGCAATGTCCTGTAGGGAGTTGCCGCAGCGTCAGCCCCCGAGCTGACGATGGGGAGCCGGGGCTTCTTGGCATATACGATCCTCTGCACGACCGGCCTTGAGGTCGAGGCCAAGATCGCGCGCCGCGCCGGGTTTGCCGCCGTCGTTGGCGGCGGCGATCATCACCGTACCATGCAGGTTGTGGAGGAAGCCGGTCCTCGGGCGGAGTGTTTGGTGAGCTTCGGCATCGCCGGCGCGCTGAAGCCCGGGCTCAAACCTGGCGATATCGTGCTGTCGACCGAAGTCATCGACGAGGATCGTCGCTGGATCACGGGCGAAAGCCTTCGCATCCGCCTTCCCGAGCTGGTGGAGGAGATTGTCGCTATCGAAGGGCCGGTCCTCGGCGCGCAAATGGTACTCGCCACCGCGGCGGACAAGCGCCGCGCCTGGGAGGAGACCGGCGCTATCGCCGTCGATCTCGAAAGCGTCGCCGTTGCCCGCGCCGGCGCCGTGCTCGGCATCCCGTTCCTGGTGCTGCGCGCCATCGCCGACCCGGCGACGCGAGCCCTGCCGCCGGCGGCCCTGGTGCCGCTCAGCGCCGAGGGTAAGCCGCAGCTGGGGCAGGTGCTGGCGTCGGTGATGCGCCGCCCGCAGCAACTGCCGAGCCTCTTGGGCGTCGCGCGCGAGGCGCGCTGGGCGCTGGCGGCACTGGTCGAGCCGGCCCACGCTCTGCGCCGAGCCCTCGCCCGGGCTTAGTTCTCGAGGTTAGTCGTCGTCGCCGGTAGCGGCGAGGCGCTCCATCGCCTTCTCGACATGGCCGGAGAAGACGTATTTCGCCGGGCGCTGGCGTTCCAGCGCTATCTCGGGCGCCATTTCGCCCTCGGTCTTGACCCCTTGCAGCGCTACCTTGGCGGCCTTCCACGGGCGTTTTACGGCATCGACCACGGCGGTCGCCTCGTAGCCGCTATGCACCATGCAGTCGGCGCATTTTTCATAATTGCCGGTGCCGTAGGCATCCCAGTCGGTCTCTTCCATCAGCTCCTTGAAGGTCTTGGCGTAGCCTTCGCCGAGCAAATAGCAGGGGCGCTGCCAGCCAAAATAATTACGGCACGGGTTGCCCCACGGGGTGCAGTGGTAGGTCTGGTTGCCGGCGAGGAAGTCGAGAAACAGGCTCGACTGGTTGAACGACCAGCGCCGCTTGGGGTCATGCCGGAAGATGTCGCGGAAGAGCTCTTTGGTGCGGCGACGGTTGAGGAAATGCTCCTGATCGGGCGCGCGCTCATAAGCATAGCCGGGCGACACGGTGATGCCGTCGATGCCCATCTCGGTGACCACGTCGAAGAATCCGGCCATCCGCTCCGGGTCGGCGTTGTCGAACAGGGTCGCGTTGATGTTGACGCGGAAGCCCTTCGACTTGGCGAGCTTCAGCGCCTCGACCGCGCGGTCATAGACCCCGTCGAGGCAGACCGAGCGATCATGGTCTTCCTTGTCGCCGTCAAGATGGACGGTCCAGGCAAAATAGGGGTTCGGCTTGAACAGGTCGATCTTCTTTTCCAGAAGGAGCGCGTTGGTGCACAGGTAGACGAATTTCTTGCGCGCGATGATGCCCTGAACAATCTCCTCAATCTCGCGGTGGAGCAGCGGCTCGCCGCCGGCGACGACAACGATTGGCGCGCCGCATTCATCAACCGCTTCGAGGCATTGGGCAACCGACAGGCGCTGATTGAGGATGGGGTCGGGGTAATCGATCTTGCCGCAGCCGGCGCAGGCGAGGTTGCAGCGGAACAGCGGCTCCAGCATCAGCACCAGCGGGTAGCGCTTCACCCCACGCAAATGCTGGCCCAGCACGTAGGAACCAACACGAATTTTCTGATGCAGCGGAATCGCCACGATGAACCCTCGTCTATCGCTGTGGGCTAGTTGCCGGCCACCGGTTCGGCAAGCTGTGCCGGCATGCGGAAGCGAACATTCTCAGTGACCCCCGGGAGCCGCTGGATTTCGATTTGGTCAAGTTCGCGCAGCCGCTCGACCAGCTCCTCGACCAACTCGTCGGGGGCCGAGGCACCGGCGGTGATGCCGACCGCCGACACGCCGTCGAGCCAGCTTGGGTCGAGCGCCTTGGCGTCTTCGATCAGATAGCTCGGCACGCCGAATTCGGCGGCGATCTCGCGCAGGCGATTCGAGTTCGAGCTGTTGGGTGCGCCGACAACGAGCACGATGTCGACGATCTTCGCCAGCTCCAGGGTGGCGCGCTGGCGGTTTTGCGTCGCGTAGCAGATGTCCTTGGTATCGGGGCCGACGATCGATGGGAAGCGGGCCTTCAGCGCCTCGATGACGGCGCGGGTATCGTCGACGGAGAGCGTCGTCTGCGTGATAAAGGCGAGCTTAGCGGGGTTGCCGACCTGGAGCTTCGCGACCTCCTCGGGGCGCGAGATCAAGTGCACCTTGCCGGTGATCCGGCCCATCGTGCCTTCGATCTCGGGGTGGCCGGCATGACCGATCAGGATGATCTCGCGACCCTGATTGGCATAGCGCTGGCCTTCGATATGGACTTTGGAGACCAGCGGGCAGGTCGCATCGATGACCGGCAACCCGCGCTCCTCGGCGCGGGTCTCGATCGCGCTAGCGACCCCGTGCGCGCTGAAAATCGTCACCGCGCCAGGAGGGATCTCGTCGATCTCGTCGACAAAGCGGGCTCCCTTGGCGCGCAGCCGCTCGACGACATGGCGGTTGTGCACGATCTCATGGCGGACATAGATCGGCGGCCCGTATTTCTCGAGGGCGCGCTCGACGATCTCGATCGCGCGCTCGACCCCGGCGCAAAAGCCGCGGGGCTGGGCCAGGACCACTCGAATCATCGCGTCTTAATACCTCCGCCGGCTCGCTCTATCCCTGCCACAACTAACGCCACCGGCGCAATCACCGCCCGCGTATCAACGCAAATTACGCGACACTAGCCTCACGCGCTTTTGGCCTGTGCGTTGCCGCCAGGTTTGTTATCACTACCCGTGTTCCAGACATTAACTGACGAGCACCCATGTCGGTTTCAAGACGCGTGTTTTTGATGACTCTCTTGCCCGTGGCGCTGTGGCTGCGCGGGGCGCGGGCGGCCGACAGCCCGAATGCGGTCATCCAGCGCTTCTACGACGCACTCCTGTCGGTGATGAAGGAGGCAAAGCACCTAACCTTCGACCAGCGCTATCAGCGTCTCGCGCCGGCGATCACCGCGGCCTTCGATCTCGGCCTCACGAGCCGGCTGTCGGTCGGCCCGGGATGGGCGCAATTGAAGCCTGATCAGCAGCAGCGCCTCGCGGACGTGTTTTCGCGTTACACGATCTCGCTCTACGCCAACCGATTCGACGATTTCAATGGCGAGCGCTTCGAGGTCGACCCGAACCCGGTCGCCAATCCGAACGGAATGATAGTGCAGACCAAGCTAATCAAGTCGGACGGCGACAAGGTGACGCTCAACTACCTGATGCGGCAGGGCGCCAGCGGGTCGTGGCAGGTCATCGATGTCTATCTGAGCGGTACGATCAGCGAGCTCGCGACACGGCGCTCGGAATTTGCCGGCGTTCTGCAGACAAGCGGTGCCGATGGGCTCATCAAGCTGCTCGAGGATCGCACCGCTGCCTTGCGGACAGGCAGCGGCTAAAGGTTAGCGCGTCCCGAATAGGTTGGCATTGATGCGGCTTGCGATTTGCTTGTTGGATGTGAGGGTGCTTTGCTTTGCTGCCGGCGCCGCCGCGGGGGTAGGTGTTGGCGGCGCTGCGGCCGGGCTGGGACTCGCAGGCGTCGCCGCTGGGGTCCCCGGATCATTGTAGAGGTTCGGCGTCGTCGTCGGCGCGGTGCCATGGGTCAGCTCGGCGGCCCGGTTTTGTTGGGCCAGGCTGCGCAACTGGGCATAGAAATCGACCGAGTTTTTCTCCAGATCGTCGAGAATGTCGAGCACCTGGGCGCGATCGTCGACTCCCCCGGCGATCAGACGCGTGGTTGTCAACTCGGTGACGCCGTGGTCGTTGGCCCAGATCGTAAAGGGGTCGGCATAGGAATCGACACCCTGTCCGATCGCGTCGCGTGGGTTCGACGGGCCGAAGATCGGCAGGATCAAATAGGGTCCGGATTTGATGCCCCAGACATACAGCGTCTGGCCGAAATCGGCGGGCTGGCGCTCGAAGCCGGACAAGGTCGCGACATCGACGATGCCCGCGAAACCGACCGTGCTGTTGATGAGGAAACGGCCAAGAGTGATGCCCGCCCGCTTGAACTCCCCCTGCAGCACGTTGTCGAAAAAGACCGTCGGCTCCTTGAAATTGTCGAGCATATGATGAACCGCCGCGCGCCCGTCATCCGGCACGATATAGACGTAGGCTTTGGCGACCGGCCGGAACACGGCGTGGTCGAGCGCCAGATTGAGCGAGAAAACCTTGCGGTTGAGCGGCTCGAGCGGATCGTTGTTCTGCTCGTAGATGGCAAGATCCGCCGGGTCGGTCGGTGGGGTCGCACATCCAATGAGGACCGCGGCCAGCATCAAAGTGGCCCCGCCGACATGGCGCGTCACGGCCCGGAGCGGCAGGGCGAGGTTCACGTAGCTTCCCGGTAATTCAGTTGCTTGGGCGGTAGCGTCGGCGCATCGTTGATAATCCCGGTTGCGAAGGCAACAGCAAAACACTATGCCATCGGTGCGTTTTTGCGCTTGACTGCGCGGTGATGGCCTCGCTCATTCTGTCTCTCGTCCTCTTTCCGGTCTGGATATACCTCGCTGGCACCGTCGCCGCGGCAATGCGGTTCGCACGGCGCCCGACAGCTTTGCCGTCGC
>DATNJF010000275.1:0-9085 GCA_035604035.1 Allostellaceae bacterium
AGGATGTCGGCGCTGTCGCAGGTCGGTCCGGCGATCACCACCGGCGCTGAGGGTCCGTTACGGCCGGGCGCCTCGATCCGGTATTTGATGCTCTCGTCCATCGTCTCGGCGAGGCCGTTGAACTTGCCAACATCGAGATAGACCCAGCGCTTGCCGCCGCCATCACCCTTGTCCGAGATCAGCACGACCTCGCTCCGGATCACTCCGGCATCGCCGACCAGCGAGCGGCCCGGCTCGACGATCACCTCGGGCACGCGATTGCCGAAATGCTTGCTGAGCGCCGTCGTCACCGCCGCCGCGTAATTGGCGATCGGCGATACCTCGCCGCGATACTGCGCCGGGAACCCGCCACCGATATTGACCATGCGCAGGTTGATGTCGGCCTGGGCGAGAAGCGAGAACATCCTCGCCGCCGCACCGATCGCGCCATCCCATTGATTGAGATCGGTCTGCTGGGAGCCGACATGGAACGACACGCCATAGGGATCGAGGCCGAAATCGCGCGCCCGGCTCAGCAGCTTTACCGCCATTTCCGCGGTGCAGCCGAACTTGCGCGACAGCGGCCAATCGGCGCCCTCGCACGAGACGAGGATGCGACAGAACACCCGCGCGCCCGGCGCGACCCGCGCCAGCTTGTCGAGCTCGGCTTCGCTGTCGAAGGCGAAGAGGCGGATGCCGGCTGCGTAGGCGGCGGCGATGTCGCGCTCCTTCTTGATCGTGTTGCCAAACGACAGCCGCTCCGCCGTCGCCCCGTTACCGAGGCACAGCGCGATCTCGCTCGGGCTCGCAACATCGAAGCTCGAGCCCTTCTTCGCCAGCATCGCGACGATGTCGCGCGCTGGGTTGGCCTTCACCGCATAGTAGACGCTAGCATTCGGCAGATAGCGCCGCAGCATGTCGTAGGCCTTGGCGACGATGTCGAGATCGACGATGAGGCACGGGGTTTCGGGGACAGCTTCCGCAAGAAAGCGGGAAATCTTCTTGTTCATCGACCGGGGATCCTTCCCGAACAGCAACCAAAACGACCAGATTTCAGCGTCATTCCTGACCTCGATACCCACCGCTTTGGGGGGATGGAGGCGGCGTGAGCTGAAAAGAGCGAAAAAGCCGATCGAACGGGATCAAAATCCCGTATCGCGACTGATTTTGGTTAGCTTAAACTGCTCGGATCGGTGACCCGGCTGCCCCGGCCCCGCAAGCGGGTGCCACGCAGAACGGCGTCAGGGCAGGGCTCTACAGCCCAGACAGGAATTGCAACCATATCGACCTCCCTCTCGGGACCGGCATCCAGGCCGGACTGCCAAAAAGGACGCGTTACGTCGTTGCATAACCACCAAGGGCCATAGGCACGTGCGAGTGCGTCAACGCGCCGATAGATACGCGCAAATTTTCCGATTGCAAGTAAAAATCCGGGTTAAATTTCAACGCGGCCCGCGCCGCCTTTATGGTTGTTCCTGCAGCGGGATCGTACCGAGCTGCCGGCCGCTGGCGAGATCGATGACGATGAGCTGCACCGTGCCGTCGACGAGATCGACTTGCAGGACGATTCGGTCGGAGCCGATGCTCATCGTCTCGATCTTCGAGCCGTGCGGCAGCATGATAGGCGGCGCGGAAAACGCCGCGGCCGGCGCCGGTGCGCGATGCGCCAACCGTGTCGCGACGGCGATGACGAGGCCGGCGACACCGACGACCAGCATCACCCCCATGACGACGACGAGGATTTTCAGCCCACGCATTTACCCGCTCGGCACGCCGCAATGACGGAGGGTGCGATCACACTGACCCTCGACGCCGGCGTCACCGGCCTGCGCCTCGATCGCGCTTTGCAAGCGCGTTTGCCCGAGCTGTCGCGCTCGCGTCTCAAGCAGCTGATCCTTTCCGGTTGTGTAAGCGATGCCAAGGGCGGTAGCGAAAACGTGATCCGCGATCCCGCGCGCAAGGTGAAGCAAGGCCAAACTTTTGTCGTAATTCTCCCCGAAGCTGAGGATGCAACGCCGCAAGCGCAGGCGATCCCCCTCAACATTTGTTTCGAGGATGCACATCTCATCGTCATCGACAAGCCCGCCGGCTTGGTGGTCCATCCGGCGCCGGGCAATCCCGACGGCACCCTGGTCAATGCGCTTATCGCCCATTGCGGCGAGAGCCTTGTTGGGATCGGCGGCGTGCGCCGGCCAGGGATCGTGCACCGCATCGACAAGGACACAAGCGGGCTCATCGTCGTCGCCAAGACCGAATTGGCGCATCGCTCACTATCGCGCGACTTCGCCGCGCGCCGCATCTCGCGCGCCTATGCCGCCATCGTCTGGGGCGTGCCAATGCCGGCCTCCGGCGAGATCGCCGGCAATATTGGGCGCAGCGTGAGCAATCGTAAGAAGATGGCGGTGGTCGCGGAGGGGCGCGGCAAGCCGGCGGTGACCCGTTACCGCGTCGAGCGCACCTTTGGCGATGTGGCGGCGCTGGTCGAGTGCCGCCTCTTGACCGGGCGGACCCATCAGATTCGGGTGCATCTGGCGCATCGCGGCCATCCGCTGATCGGCGATCCGGTCTATGGCGGACGCGCCGGCCGGACGCGCTCCCGCGCGATTGCCGCCTTTCCACGCCAGGCGTTGCATGCCCGTCATCTCGGCTTTGTCCATCCGGCGAGCGGCGAGGCGCTCGCCTTCGACAGCAAGCTGCCCGACGACATGGCAGAGCTGATAACCAATTTAGAGCGACTTTAAACTGGACGAAAGCTGACTATTTTAGTAGGGTATGGGAACGCTGCACCGGGTTGCGCGTTCTCGATGTTGCAGCAAAAAGAGGAAAAATTCGTCGATGCCAAGTGCTTCTGTACCGTCGCTTTCCGGCGAGGGGAGCCTGACGCGGTATCTCCAGGAGATCCGCAAATTCCCGATGCTCGAGCCGGAAGAAGAATTCATGCTCGCCAAGCGCTGGAAGGAGCGTGAAGACCCCGAGGCGGCCCACCGCCTCGTGACCAGCCATTTGCGCCTCGTCGCCAAGATCGCGATGGGGTACCGCGGCTATGGCTTGCCGCTCTCCGAGCTGATCTCGGAGGGCAATGTCGGCATGATGCAGGCCGTCAAGCGTTTCGATCCTGACCGCGGCTTCCGCCTCGCGACCTATGCGATGTGGTGGATCCGCGCGGCGATCCAAGAATACATCCTGCACTCGTGGTCGCTGGTAAAGATGGGCACCACCGCGGCGCAGAAGAAGCTGTTCTTCAACCTGCGCAAGCTCAAAGGCCAGCTTCAGGCGGTCGAGGATGGCGATCTGTCGCCGGAGAATTTGAAGAAGATCGCGACCGAACTCGATGTGCCAGAGGCCGATGTCATCAGCATGAACCGGCGGCTCGCCAGCCCCGACCATTCGTTGAACGCGCCGCTTAGAAGCGACAGCGAAGGCGAGTGGCAGGATTGGCTGGTCGACGAGACAGATAGCCAGGAAGTGAAGCTCGGCGAGCGCCAGGAGCTGGGGTTGCGCCGCGACCTCCTCGAAAAGGCGATGACGCATCTCAACGACCGCGAGCGTCACATCCTCGGTGAGCGCCGGCTACGCGACAACCCGACGACCCTCGAGGATTTGTCGCAACAGTACGGCATCTCGCGCGAGCGGGTGCGCCAGATCGAGGTGCGCGCCTTCGAGAAGCTGCAAAAGGCGATCAAGGCCGCGGCGATCGAGCGGCGGCTGGTAGCCTAAACCTTCTCCGTCATGGCCGGGCTTGTCCCGGCCATCCACGTGGTCCTTAAGACAAACCTTGGGGATGGCGGCGGTTTTTTCGCGCCGCCGTTTCCAACTGGATTCCACGTAAATCGCACTTACCTTAGGGTACTGCCGGCATTCCGCCGGATCGAGAACCGCCGCCGTGACTGCCGCGACCGAAGATCACGTCAGCCACGGTCACGGCGTTGCCGATGTGGGCGCGATTGACCCGGTCTGCGGGATGACCGTCGACCCGGCGGCGGCGCGCTATCACGCCGACCATGCCGGGCACCGCTATTTCTTTTGCGGGACGCACTGCAACGAGCGGTTTGTCGCTGACCCCGCCCGTTTTCTCACACGCCAGCCCGAGACCCAGACCGGCGCCGGCCAGTGGACCTGCCCGATGCACCCGGAGATCGTCCAGGATAAGCCGGGGAGCTGTCCGATTTGCGGCATGGCGCTCGAGCCGATGGTTCCGAGCGCGAGCGACGCCGCCGATCCCGAGCTGCACGAGATGCAGCACCGGCTGTGGCTCGGTGCCGCGCTGGCGTTGCCGCTCCTCGTCATCGGCATGGCTGATCTCACCTTCCCGGGCGTGGTCTGGGTGCAGCTCGCTCTAGCGACGCCGGTGGTGGCGTGGGGCGGTGCGCCGTTTTTCCGGCGCGGCTGGCAATCGCTGAAAAACCGCCGGCTCAACATGTTCAGCCTGATCGCGCTCGGCACCGGCGTCGCCTATGGCTACAGCCTGGTTGGCGCGGTAGCGCCCGGCATTTTCCCAGCGCCGTTCCACACCATGGACGGCAGCGTGCCGCTCTATTTCGAGGCGGCCGCGGTCATCATTACGCTCGTGCTGCTCGGGCAAGTGCTCGAATTGCGAGCCCGGGCGGCGACCGGCGGTGCAATCCGCGCGCTTTTGGACCTCGCTCCGCGGGAGGCGCGGATCGTCCGCGACGACGGCAGCGAGGCCGATATCGAGCTCGAGGCCATCGTCCCCGGCGACCGGCTGCGTGTGCGGCCGGGGGAAAAAATTCCCGTCGATGGCGTCATCGCCGAGGGCGCTAGCACGGTCGACGAATCGATGTTGACCGGCGAACCGCTACCGGTCGAGAAGCACATCGGCGACCGCGTGACGGGCGCGACGCTCAACCAGTCGGGCGGTCTCGTGATGCGGGCCGAGCGGGTTGGCGCAGACACGGTGCTGGCGCGCATCGTTGCGCTAGTCGCCGCGGCGCAGCGCTCGCGCGCGCCGATCCAGCGCCTTGCCGATAAAGTGGCAGGGTGGTTCGTGCCGGCGGTGCTGGCGGTGGCGGTTGTCGCCTTTGTCGCCTGGTCAGTGTTCGGCCCGCCGCCGGCGATGGGGTTCGGCCTCATCGCCGCGATCTCGGTGCTGCTCATCGCCTGCCCCTGCGCACTTGGTCTGGCGACGCCGATGTCGATCATGGTCGGCACCGGCCGCGGCGCGCGGGCCGGGGTGCTGGTTCGCGATGCCGAGGCGATCGAGCTGATGAGCCGGGTCGATACGCTGGTCATCGACAAGACGGGCACCTTGACCCTTGGCAAGCCGCGCCTCGTTGCGGTGGTTTCGACGGGGACGGTCGCGGAGGACGAAATCTTGCGGCTTGCTGCCGCCGTCGAGCGCGGCAGCGAGCATCCGCTGGCGGCGGCGATCGTTATGGGAGCCTCGGAGCGCGGTCTTGCGCTGCCGCGAGCGGATGAGTTCCGCGCTGAGCCCGGCAAGGGTGTCCTGGCCACGGTCGGTGGCCGCAACGTGGCAATCGGCAATGACGCGCTTTTCGCGTCGCTTGGCATCGATGCCACACGGCTTGCCGGCGAGGCCGAGCGGCGCCGGCAGCAGGGCGAGGGGGTCATGCTGGTTGCTGTCGATGGTCAGGCAGTTGGTCTCGTCGCGGTCGCCGACCCGGTCAAGCCTGGCGCCGCCGAAGCTCTCGCCGCGCTGCGCGCCGACGGCCTCCGCATTGTCATGCTCACCGGCGACAGCCGGCAGACCGCCACCGCGGTCGGCAACCGGCTGGGCATCGACGCGGTCATCGCTGAGGTGCTGCCCGACGAAAAGGCCGAAGCCGTCGCCAGGTTGCAGCGCGAAGGGCGTAATGTCGCGATGGCCGGCGACGGCATCAACGATGCTCCGGCGCTGGCGCAGGCGGAAGTGGGCATCGCCATGGGCACCGGCAGCGACGTCGCCATCGAAAGCGCCGCGATAACGCTGGTCAAAGGCGATCTCTATGGCATCGTCCGAGCCAGGCACCTCAGCCGCGCGACGTTGCGCAATATCCGGCAGAACCTGGTGTTTGCATTCCTATTCAATGCTCTGGCCGTGCCGATTGCGGCCGGCGTTCTTTATCCGCTAACCGGCATCCTGCTCAGCCCGATGATCGCCAGCGCGGCGATGAGCGCGAGTTCGGTTCTGGTCGTTGGCAACGCGCTGCGCCTGAGGCGCGCGGAGCTTTAGCCCGGACTCCCTCCGGGAACGCCGGGACGCATGCTTCAACCACGCGGGCTTTACGATATCCCCGGGTCGAGCCCGGGGATCAGTTAGGCGCGACGGATCGCGCCTAACTCACCTTCATCTCGCCGAGATAGGCCTCGCGGATCATCGGGTTCTGGCGTAATTCGGCGGCGGGTCCGCTGAGCACCACTTGGCCGGTCTGCAGCACATAGGCGCGGTGGGCGATCTGGAGCGCCATGTTGGCGTTCTGCTCGACCATAAAGATCGTCGTGCCCTGTTTGTTGATCGTCTGGATGATGTCGAACACCTGCTCGACAAAAGCCGGCGACAGGCCCATCGACGGCTCATCCATGCAGAGGAGCTTGGGCCGCGCCATCAAGGCCCGGCCGATCGCGACCATCTGCTGCTCGCCGCCCGACAAGGTGCCGGCGAGCTGTTTCAGCCGCTCCTTGACGCGCGGGAATAGCGTGAACACGCGCGCCAGATCCTCGTCGAAATCGGGGCCGCGGGCGCGGGTATAGGCGCCCATTTCGAGATTTTCGTAGACCGTCATGCGCGGGAAGAGGCGCCGCGCCTCGAGCACCGGGGCTATGCCGCGCCGCACCCGCTCGGCGACGCTGACCCCGGCGAGCGAGCTGTTTTCGAACAGGATCTCGCCGCGCGCCGGCACGACGACGCCCATGATCGCCTTCATCGTCGTCGATTTGCCGGAAGCATTGCCGCCCAGCAGGCAGACGATCTCGCCGGAATCGATGCGGTAATCGACCGATTTCAGCACATGCAGGTCGCCGTAATAGGTATCGACCGCGCGAAAGGTAAGGAGCTCAGGCAATCGCCGCGCTCCGGCCTAGATAGGCGCGCATCACCTCTTCGTCGCGGCGCACCGCGTCGGGCGTGCCCTCGGCGATCTTCTCGCCGTGGTCGAGCACGACGACCTTGTCGGCGAGGCGGACGACGACATCGAGCTTGTGCTCGATCAGGACGATCGCCAGCCCGAGTTGATTGAGGCCCTTGATCTGGCTGGCGAGCTCCTGCGTTTCGGCCGGATTCATCCCCGCGGTCGGCTCGTCGAGCAGCAGCAGTTTCGGGCTGGAGGCGAGCGCGCGCGCGATCTCGACGCGGCGGCGATTGGCGTAGCTGAGGCTCGAGACGACATGGTCGGCGCGAGGAATGAGCCGGTTGCCGAAAATCGCGAGAATTTCGCGGCAATGCTCGCGCGCCTCCTCTTCCTCCCGCTGCGAGCCGGGTAGTCGCAGCAAGGCGCCGACCGCGCCGGTCGAGAGCCGCGCATGACGGCCGATCATCACGTTTTCGAGCACGGTCAGGCCGGGGAACAGGCGGAGGTTCTGGAAGGTGCGCGCCATGCCGCGGTCAAGGACCCGATGGGGCGGCAACCGCGCGATCGACTCGCCGGCGAAGCGGACCTCGCCGGACTCGGGTGTCACCAGGCCGGTGATGGCGTTGAACAAGGTCGATTTGCCCGAGCCGTTGGGTCCGATCACCGCGACCACCGAATGCGACGGCACGGTCAATTCGACCGAGCGCAGCGCAACGAGCCCACCGAACCGCACGGTCATGTCGGTGACCGCGAGCAACGGGCCTTCGGCCTCGCGGTCGAGGGCGCCCAGGCCCGTCAGCCGGTCGAAATTGTGCGAACTCCCGCCGCTCCCGACATGGGCGGTCTGCTCGGTCATGCTCAGAGCCTGCACGGGCCGCGTCGCTGGAATGAGGCCCTGGCGCCGATAGAGCATCATCGTCACCAGGATGACGCCGAAGATCATTTCGATCGACGACGACAGCTCGACCTGCTGCAGCCAGCCGACATGAATGAGCCGGCCGAGCCAGTGCAGCCATTGCGAGAGGTCCTCGAGGAACCACGATTGCAGGATTTGGAGGATCATCGCCCCAAGCACCACGCCCCACACGCTGCCGATGCCGCCGAAGACGATCATCACCAAGATCATCACCGACACCGGGAACATGAACATCTCGGGGGTCGCGGTCTGCAATTTGGCGACGAAGTAAGTGCCGGTGGCGCCGGCGAACGCCGCACCGATGGCGAACGCCAGGAGCTTGAACTTAACCCGGTTGATGCCCATCGCCGCGGCGGCGATCTCGTCCTCGCGGATCGCCATCCAGGCCCGCCCGATACGCGAGGATTTGAGGCGCGTGCTGGTAAAGATCAGCAATGCGACCAGCGCCACCCCGACATAGTAATAGGGGGTGGCGTCGATACCGAAGCTCCAGCCGAATAGCTGCGGCGCGGCGACCCCGTTCAGCCCCATCGCGCCATTGGTGACGCTCGGCGTGTTGCGCGCGACGATCGGCACGATCTCGCCAAAGCCGAGGGTCACGATCGCCAGATAATCGCCCTTGAGCCGCAGGGTCGGCGCACCAAACAACACGCCGAAGAAAGCGGCCACCGCCGCCGAAATCGGCAGCATCAGCCAGAACGACACGGTGAAATGGACGACGTCGCCGGTATGGGCAACGAGACCGAGCCACTGGAACGGCTCCCAAAAACCGCTCCAGGCCGGCTCGATCTGGTACGAGGCGAAGGCGCCGTACGTGTAAGCGCCAATCGCGAAGAACGCGGCGTAGCCGAGGTCCAACAACCCGGCGAAGCCGACGACGATATTGAGGCCGAGCGCCAGCGCGGCGAAGGCGAGCGCGTTCGCCGCCGAGTCGATGTTGGCGTCGTTGCGGCTGATGACCGGAAACAGCAGCGCCCCGATCGTCACCAGCGCGACGCCGATGCGCGGGCGTAGTCGCGGCGCTATCCGTGCCACCGGCGAGGCAGCGCGCAACCAGGCGCAAGACGCGCCGAGCATACCGCGGGAGTGGCCAGGCCGTCGGCGCGCACCAGCATGACGCGGTCGCGCGCAGGCAGCGCGTGGAGTTAGCGGCGGGCGCGGTCGC
>DATNJF010000276.1:0-2575 GCA_035604035.1 Allostellaceae bacterium
CAGACTTGGTGGCTCTTAGGACTGTTCGCGCGCCGCTCGGCGAAATGGCGATCGATGTCCTCGCGCATAGCAGTCGCCAGCTCCATCGGCAGAAACCCGTCGACGACCATCAGAGGCTTGCGCGGCATAATTTCGGTGCCCGGATCGATCGGCGCCGCTGTTTGCTCGGATATCACCGTTTGCGGATCGGCCATGCACCATCCTCCTACCACGAGCCGTGGATGGGTTTCGTGCAGGGCATGTCGTAACGCAACCTCCGACGCCATTGCAAACCTTCCAAAATTCGTCTCGTGGATTACGTTTGCGGCTGCAATTCAATAAGGGCCTAGCCGGTGCACCTCCCAACGCCACGCCCGGCCTTGGCCGTCACCGCGTCGTAGATGTCAGCTTCCCAGCAGCCGGGCCCGACCATCCGCTGGCGCGGCGATGAGGGTTGCATTGGGTCAATCCCGGCGGTTCGATCGCGGTGCTGCGAACGTCCGGAATCGGCGCGAAGGGGTCGTTGGATACGCAGGGAGGGATGGTCCGCTCTTCGACTCTGAACGGTCATTCGTTGTTGTGGTCTTAGCCGGCCGGTCATGCCCCTAAAGAGACCTTGCGCCTGACCGGTCCGTAGGTCGGTGCGGGGTGGAAAACGAGTCTTGCCGATTTGTATCGCCGTGGCCGGCACAAGCCAGGACCGGCCATTCGCGCGGATTGTACAAGATGTCGAACCCGGTCGTTATGGCGTCATAATCTCTGATGCGGTCATCGCCGCATGATTGTGCCGCGTGGATAAGGCTGTTGTCGTCGGTTGCGCACACGCGATTGACAACCCGCTTCCGCGCGGGCCTGATTTGAGGGCCGAATGCGTCAAGCGGAGTGGGCGTTGCTCAGGTTGACCGAAAGGGTCGGTCCCATGCCGCGTACCCTTGACCACGGCTCATCGTGACTGGTTCGGCCCCGGTCGAACGCCGGCTTTCCGCGATCCTGGCGGCGGATGTCGTTGGCTATAGCCGCCTGATGGGTGCTGATGAGGTCGGCACTCTGCGGCAGCTGATGGCTCACCGTCGAGAGCTGATAGACCCGACCATCGCCGCTCGTCGCGGACGCATCGTCAAGACGACCGGCGACGGCGTCCTCGCTGAGTTTTCGAGCGCTGTAGAAGCGGTCGCTTGCGCGATCACTGTTCAACGGGAACTCGTGTCCCGAAACATGGCCGTGCCCGATGAGAGCCGGCTTGTATTCCGCATCGGCATCAATCTTGGCGATATCATCATCGAGGCGAACGACATCTTCGGCGACGGTGTTAACGTGGCCGCGCGACTGGAGACCCTGTGCGAACCGGGCGGGCTGTGCGTCTCGCGCGCGGTCCGTGACCAGGTCCGCGACAAGCTGCCCATCGCCTTCAATGATCTCGGCGAGCAGACGGTCAAGAACATCGCCCGGCCGGTGCGCGCGTTCGGCCTAAGCCCGGAGGCGATTGCGGCCACCCCGGACCTCGCGCCTAGCGGTGGGCCCGCTCCGACCAGACACCATCGCCGTTGGATCGGCGCGACAGTCGCGGTCGTCGGCATTGTGGGAGCAGCGAGCGCATGGTGGGTCTTCGGTGGATCTGCGACGACGCCTCGTCCGGCGGCCAGCACCGCTCCGGCGGTGGCGCGCGCTTCAATAGCAGTCCTGCCGTTTGCCTCCCTTGGCGATCCTGACGGCAGCGATTATTTCAGCGACGGCCTGACCGAAGACATCATCTCGGCACTCGGGCGGTTTCGAGATATCTCCGTGATCTCGCGCGGCGGGGTGTTCGCGTACAAGGGCAAGAGCCCGACCCCGGCCGAAGTCGGCCGCGACCTCAAGGTCAGATATATCGTCGAGGGCAGTGTTCGCCGCGCCGGGGAGCGCATCCGGGTGTCGGTCAGCCTAACCGATACGAGTCACAGCGAGTTGCTTTGGTCGGAGAAGTATGATGCCGAACCCAAGGACATCTTTGCGGTTCAGGATCAGATCACGCGTCGGATCAGCGGCGCTCTGGCGGTCCGGGTGACGAGCTTGGAGTTGGCAAGATCAGCGGCCAAACCGCCGGACAACCTCCAAGCGTACGACCTCGTCCTGCGCGGTCGTGACCTCCTGTCTCGAGTTACGCGATCCAACAATGCTGCGGCGCGCGGCATGTTCGAGCGCGCGATCGAGCTCGATCCGAACTACGCGCCCGCCTATATCGGATTGGGGTATGTCAACGAAGGCGCGGTGACCGAGGGTTGGACGGAAGACCCCAGCGAGACTCTCGAACGCGCCGAGAGCCTCGCGCGAAAGGCTGTCGGGCTCGATGATCTCAGTCCCGCAGCACACGCCCTGCTCGGGAAAGTTCTTGTACATTTTGGAGATTATGACGCGGCGCTCGACGAACTGAAGCGCGCTATCGATCTTAATGGCAGCGACGCCGAAGGTTATAGCGGCCTTCTCTCGGTCCTGCTCTGGCGAGGAGACACATCGGGGGCAATTACGGCGGGAGAGACGCTCGCTCAGTTTGAGCTCGAGCTTTCGGTGTCTGATGGCTTCTACCTGGCCACTGCTTACGTACTAGCGGATCGGAGCG
>DATNJF010000277.1:0-37301 GCA_035604035.1 Allostellaceae bacterium
AAGCCGCAGCAGGAAAGCCGCATCGACCGGCCGACCATCGGCGCGCGGACGGTGGCGATTGCGGCCGAGGCGGGGCTGCGGGGTATTGCCGTCGAAGCCGGCGCGACGCTTATGCTGGACCGCGAAGCGGTGATCCGCGCCGCCGACATGGCGGGGCTGTTTGTCGTCGGCGTGCGCGGCGAATGACGGGAATTACGTCACCGGCGCCCTTCATCTTCATTGTGACTGGCGAGCCTTCGGGCGACGCGCTCGGCGGAGCGTTGATCGCCGCGCTGCGGCAGCGGGTTGGCGACGGTCTACGGGTCGCCGGGATCGGCGGCGAGCGGATGCGCGAACAGGGTGTCGACAGCCTGGCACCGCTTTCCGAATTCGCCGTCAATGGGATCGCCGAAGTTTTGCCGCGGGCGCCTGCGATTTTCCGCCGGGTCAGGCAAACGGTCGCAACGATCCAACAGCAGCAGCCCGACGCAGTGGTGACGATCGACAGCTCGGGCTTCAGCTGGCGGATCGCCCATGCACTGCGGCGGCGCGGCGTTCGATTGCCGCTGATTCATTATGTCGCGCCGATGGTGTGGATCTGGCGCGCCGGACGTGCCCGGCGCATCGCCCGCTGGTACGATCACCTGCTCGCCCTCTTGCCCTTCGAGCCTCCGTATTTCGAAGCGGTCGGGCTGCCTTGTACCGCTGTCGGCCATCCGGTGATCGAGAGCGGCGCCGGATCGGGCGATGGCGCGCGGTTTCGCGCGGAGCATGGCATCGCACCCGATACGCTCTTGCTGAGCGTGCTGCCCGGCAGCCGGGGAAGTGAGGTACGACTGCTGCTGCCTATGTTCGGCGCGACGCTTCGCGAGGTCGAGAGAGCGGTCGGGCCATTCCGCGTCGCCGTGCCGACGGTCGAGACCGTTGCCGACAGAGTAGCGGCAGCGGTGCGCGATTGGCCGGGAGAGCCAATCGTGCTGCGCGGCGATCAGGCGAAGTACGACGCCTTTGCCGCCAGCCGCGCCGCTCTGGCCGCCTCGGGAACCGTGGCGCTCGAGCTGGCGATGGCGCGGTTGCCGATGACCGTCGCCTACCGGCTGAGCCGGGTGAGCGAGCTGCTCCTCGTGCGCGTCTTCGGGATCGACCAGGTCAACCTGATAAACCTTATCCTTGGCCGCGTCCTCGTCACCGAGTATGTGCACGGCGACCGTTCGCCTGCCCGCATCGCGGCGACCCTGGTCGAGCTCATCCGGGACGAACGGGTTCGCGCTGCCCATCTTGAAGGCTATGATGAGGCGATACGGCGTCTCGGCTCCGGCGGTCTATCGCCGAGCCTTAAGGCCGCGGATGAGATTTTGGAGATTATTGCCGCACGCCGGCAGTTACAGGCCGGCTAGACAGGAGAAACCCCCATGGCCAATACCGATAAATTCCGCTTTCTGCACACTATGATCAGGGTCAAGGACCTCGATAAGTCGCTGGCCTTCTATACCGAACAGCTCGGCATGAATTTGATCCGTAAGCGCGACTATCCGACCGGGAAGTTCACCCTCGCCTTCGTTGGCTACGGCGACGAGGAGCACAACACGGTGGTCGAGCTAACCCATAACTGGGAGCAAGCGGAGCCCTACGCGCTCGGCTCCGGCTTTGGTCATCTCGCGGTCGGCGTGCCCGATGTCTACGGGACGTGCGAGAAGCTCGCCAAAGCCGGTGTCAAGATCCCGCGCCCCGCCGGCCCGATGGCGCATGGCGGCTCGGTCATCGCCTTCATCGAGGATCCGGACGGCTACAAGATCGAGCTGGTCGAGCGGAAATAGCTCTTTCCGTCATTCCGGGACGACCTGCAAGGTCGGGCGCGGAACCTATGAACACAGACGAGTGAAAGTAAAACACCGGCCGCGCCATGATCGGCGGGGCCGGTGTTCATGGGTTCCGGGTTCGCGTTTCCGACGCGCCCCGGAATGACAGCCTAAATTAGTGCCGGTTGCCGACGTCGACGTAGTGGCGCAGGTCCGACCCGGTGAAGAGCTGGCGCGGGCGGCCGATCTTGGTGTCGGGGTCCTCGATCATCTCGGTCCACTGCGCGATCCAGCCGACCGTGCGCGCGATCGCGAACAGCACGGTGAACATCGAGGTCGGGAAGCCCATCGCCTTGAGGATGATGCCCGAATAGAAATCGACGTTCGGGTAGAGCTTACGGCTGATGAAGTAGTCGTCGTTAAGAGCGATCTTCTCGAGTTCCATCGCCAGGTCGAGGAGCGGGTCGTCCTTGATGCCGAGATCGTTCAGCACGTCGTGGCAGCTCTCGCGCAGCACATGGGCGCGCGGGTCGTAGTTCTTGTAGACCCGGTGACCGAAGCCGAACAGAATCTCGTGGTTATGCTTGTCCTTGACCTGACTAATGAAGTCGGGAATGCCCTTTGGACCGCCGATCTTGGCCAGCATCTTCAGCACCGCCTCGTTGGCGCCGCCATGCGCCGGACCCCATAGCGAGGCAATACCCGCCGCGATACAGGCGAACGGGTTGGCGCCCGACGACCCGGCGTTGCGCACGGTCGCGGTCGAGGCGTTCTGCTCGTGGTCGGCGTGGAGGATGAAGATCCGGTCCATCGCCTTGGCCAGCACTGGATTGACCTTGTACTCCTCGCACGGCACCGCGAAGGTCATGTGAAGGAAATTTTCGGCGTAGCCCAGCGAGTTCTTCGGATAGATGAACGGCTGGCCCTGCGCGTATTTGTAGGCCATAGCGCCGATCGTCGGCAGCTTGGCGATCAGCCGGTGCGAGGCGACCATCCGCTGGTACGGATCGTTGATGTCGGTCGAGTCGTGATAGAAGGCCGAGAGCGCGCCGACCACGCCGCACAGCACCGCCATCGGGTGCGCGTCGCGGCGGAACCCGCGGAAGAAGGTGGCGATCTGCTCGTGCACCATCGTGTGATGGGTGATGTCGGAGACGAATTGCGTCTTCTGGTCGGCGGTCGGCAATTCGCCATTCAGCAGCAAATAAGCGACTTCGAGGAAGTCGCTTTTCGCCGCCAATTCCTGGATCGGGTAGCCCCGATACATGAGCACGCCTTCGTCGCCGTCGATATAGGTGATGCTGGAGCGACAGGCGGCGGTGGCCATAAACCCGGGATCATAGGTGAAATATCCGGTCTTCGCGTAAAGGCTGCGGACGTCAATGACCTTGGGGCCGACCGAACCTTCGAGCACTGGCAGGTCGATCGACTTGCCATTGCTGTTATCGGTCAGCGTCATTGTCCCGCTTTGCGCGCCCACCTTGGGCTTGTTACCGTCCATGGATGCACCTCGATCGCTACGCCCGCGGGCGATACCCGAATGTGGCAAGAATAAGCCGCCGCTGGCTGATTATCAAATAGCGCCACAATATTGCAATGCAATATCGCAGTTGCGAGATCATCTCGATTGAGCAGCATCCGCGATGCGGCCGAGGGTTTCGTCGCGGCCGAGTACTTCCATGACCTCGAAGATGCCGGGCGAGGCGGTCGAGCCGGTCAGCGCCGCGCGCAGCGGTTGAGCTACCGCGCCAAGCTTGAGCCCCTTTTCGGTGACGAAATCGCGCAGCTGGGCTTCAAGCGAGGTGGCCCGCCAGTCGCTGGCGGTGAGGCCGCCGCCGAGCTCGCCCAGCAGGTGACGCGCCTCCGGCGTCAGCAGCTTCGCGGCATCGGCGGCCGGCGATATCGGCCGCGATGCGACATAGAACGCAGCCTTTTCCGCTAGCTCGACCAGCGTCCTGGCGCGCGGCTTTAGCTCGGGGATCGCGCGCAGCAGCCGCTGGCGGGCGACATCCGATAGGGCGTGGCCGAGCATCGCTTCCAGCCGGGGAACGACCAGCTCGACGACCCGCGCATCGTCGGCCTCGCGGATGTAATGCGCGTTGACGCTGTCGAGCTTAGCGAAATCAAACTGCGCCGGGGACCGTGCGAAATGCCCAGTCAGATGCTTGTCCCGTTTATCTGGGAAGTCACTTAGCGGTTGGCTTAATAAATCCTGATGATCGACCTCGGCAGGAGCTGGAGGAAGCACTTCGGGAAGATCAAACCAGCGGATGGCGTCCGCGGTCGAGATGACCTCGTCGTCGCCGTGGCTCCAGCCCAGCCGCAGCAGGTAATTACGCAGCGCCTCGGGGAGGTAGCCCATATCGCGATAGGCCTCGACCCCGAGCGCGCCGTGGCGCTTCGACATCTTGGCGCCGTCGGAGCCGTGGATCAGCGGGATATGGGCGAACTCCGGCACCGGCCAATCGAGCGCGCGGTAGATCTGGGTCTGGCGGAAGGCGTTGCGGAAATGCTCGTTGCCGCGAATGATATGAGTGATGCCCATGTCGTGATCGTCGACCACGACCGAGAAATTGTAGGTCGGCGTGCCGTCCGAGCGCAGGATGATGAGGTCGTCGAGCTCCGAATTTGCGACGGTGACTTCACCGAGTACCAGATCGTTGATGGTGGTCGCGCCGTCCTGGGGCGTCCTGAGTCGGATGACGGGCATAATTTCGCTTGGCGCGTCGGCGGGATCGCGGTCGCGCCACGGGCTGTCGATCCGCATCGATCGTTTTTCGGCCCGGGCCTGCTCGCGCATCGCCTCCAGTTCCTCGGGCGTGCAATAGCAGCGATAGGCACGGCCGGCGGCGAGGAGTTGCCGGGCAATATCGGCGTGGTGCGCGGCGCGGACGAATTGGAAGACGATATCGCCGTCCCAGTCGAGGCCGAGCCATTGCAGGCCGTCAATGATCGCCGCGACCGCCTCTTCGCTCGAACGGACGCGGTCGGTGTCCTCAATGCGCAGATGGAACTTGCCGCCGTGATGGCGCGCGAAGAGCCAATTGAAGAGGGCCGTGCGGGCCCCGCCGATATGGAGGAACCCGGTCGGCGATGGGGCGAAACGGACGGTGACGGTCATTGCGCTAGATTAACGCTCCGGCACCACATAATCGCGGAACATCTCGCGCAGGCGCAGCTTTACCACCTTACCGGTGCCGGTATGCGGCAGCTCCGCGAGGACGATAACATCGTCGGGCAGCATCCATTTCGGGAATCGCTGGCTGAGCAGCGCCAGGAGGCTGTCGCGCTCGGGCGTGCAGCCCGGGCGGGCGGTGACGATCAACAGCGGCCGCTCGTCCCATTTCGGGTGCGGGATGGCGATGACCGCGGCTTCGGCCACGTGCTCATGCGCCATCGCCGCGTTTTCGAGGTCGATCGAGCTGATCCACTCGCCGCCCGACTTGATCACGTCCTTGCGCCGGTCGGTAAGCTTCACATAGCCGTCGGGGTCGATCGAGGCGACGTCGCCGGTATGGAACCAGCCGTCGGGCTCGATCGCAGCCGCGCTCGCCTCGTCGTCCTTGTAATAGGCGCTGACGATCCATGGGCCGCGCACCAGCAGCTCGCCGACCGCCTTGCCGTCATGCGGCAGCGCCCCGCCGTCATCGTCGACGATCTTCATCTCGACCCCGATGACCGGCCGACCCTGCGTTAGCCTGATTTCGGTCTGCGCATCTTTATTGAGTGCCAGATGCTTGTGTTTGAGTGCAGCGGTAGTGCCGAGCGGGCTCATTTCAGTCATGCCCCAGGCATGCAACATGGCGACGCCGCGCGCCTCATAGGCTCGCAGCAAGGCGAGCGGGATCGCCGTGCCCCCCGAAACGACCCCGCGCAGCGTGGTGACGTTCTTGTTATGGTCGCGCAGGTAATTGTTGAAATTGAGCCACACCGTCGGCACGCCGAGGCCGAGCGTCACTCCCTCTGCCTCGAACAGTTCGTAAAGGCTGGCGCCGTCGAGCTTCGGGCCGGGATAGACTAGCTTGGTGCCGTTCATCGGCGCGGTATAGGGCGTGGCCCAGGCGCAGACGTGGAACATCGGCACCACCGGGCAGACGACATCGGTCGCGCCCATCGCCAGTGCACCCGGCAGTGAGGCGCCGAGCGCGTGTAGCATCGTTGAGCGATGGCTGTAGAGCACGCCCTTCGGCTTGCCGGTGGTGCCCGAGGTGTAGCAGAGCGCGCAGGCGCTGCGCTCGTCGAAGGTGGGCCAAGCGAAATCGTCATCCTCGCTGGCAAGCAGGTCTTCATAGAGCGCCAGCACCGGCAGCGAGGTTTCAGCCGGGCTCAGCAGTACGATCTGCATGTCATCCGGCAGCTGCGGCCGGAGCCGCTCGATCACCGGGATGAAGGTGGTCTCGAGAAACAGCAGGCGGTCTTCGGCGTGATTGAAGATGTAGACGAGCTGCTCGTCGGAGAGCACCGGGTTGATCGTGTGGCACACCGCGCCGATGCCCGAGATACCGTGGTAAAGCTCGAAATGGCGGTAGGTGTTCCACGCCATCGTCGCCACCCGGTCGCCGGGCTCGATACCGAACCGCAGCAGCGCCTTCGCGACGCGGCGGGCGCGGCGTTCGGCATCGGCATAGGTGTAGCGATGGATCGGGCCTTCGAGCGTGCGGCTGACGATCTCGGTATCGCTGTGGTTTCGAGCGGCATGCTGGATGCACATCGACACCAGCAGCGGCTGGTCACCCATCAACCCGCGCAGCATTTCTCTTCCTCCCGCAGGCTTGGCGTTTCCAAGGAGTAGACGCGCAGAAGCCGGCGATCTCAAGCACGAAGCGCGCGGCAAAGCTTATGGCGGCGCGAGCTTGGCTTTGAAAAAGTCGACCAGCGCCTGATTGAACTGCTGATGAAAGGCGCCGCGGTCGAAACCAGTATCGTCCTGGCAGATATACGGCGCGATCTTGGCAAGCGCCTCGCTGCACGGTGCAAGAAAGGCGAAATGCCCGGCCAGCGGCACCAGATGGTCTTCCGGTGGCTGCGGCAGCGCCGCCTTGACGATGTCGGCATTCCATTGGTTCGGCGTAATGCGGTCGTTCTCGGCGCGCCAGAGCTGTACCGGTTCGATCACCGCCGCGAGTCCGTCCTTGGTGAAGGTATGGCCGAGCGCCGGGGCGGCAATCGCCCCCGCTCTGATGCGCGGGTCGTGATGCCACTCCACCGGCTTCCGATCATCGGCAGTCGCGTTTGTCTTTTCCTTGGCGCGCTGGCAGCCCCAATCTTCCGGGTGATCGTGGCAAAACAGCGTCGCCAGGTTGAAATCGGCTATCCCGCCAAGCAGGATCAGCGTGGTGAAGCCGCCGGCTGAATGGCCGAACATGCCGATCCGGGCCGGGTCGATGCTGGCGTGGCCGGCCCAGTCGTTGAGCATGAAGTCGATGGCCCGGCTTACCTGGCGTGGCCGATCGGTGAAGTTGCGCCGGGTGAAGGCCAGCGACTGATCCTTATAATTGTCGCCGGTCTGCGACAGCGCGACGACGACGAAGCCGGCATCGGCGAGCGCGATCGCGGTGTCGTAATGGCTGCTGGCGCCGCCGCCGGTGCCGTGCGAGATCACGATCAGCGGCAGCGCCTGTCCGGCGATCGGGGCATAGGGGGCAACCTGTTGCGTGAATAGGCCAAGCGGCTGTGACGACACCGGCGCGTCGCTCGGATACCAGATGCCGAGTTCGATCGGCTTGCCGTCCGGGTCGGGCGCGATGCCGTACTGGAAACTGGCAGCTCCCGCCGGCGAGGCGATCAGCGTAGCAAGCAGAATTGCAAAGGCGCGGAGCATTCCTCCGCAAGCTAATCGAACAGAAGCCGCGGCAACAACCTCAATAGCGTCGCAAAAGCCCGACGAGCTTGCCTTGGACATTAACCCGGTCAGGGCCGAAAATCCGGGTCTCGTAGGCAGGATTGGCCGGCTCCAGGGCGATCGATGCGCCACGCCGCCGCAGCCGCTTCAGGGTCACCTCGATATTGTCGACGAGGGCGACGACAATTGAGCCGTTATCGGCGGTATCGCAGCGCTGAATGATGACCGTGTCGCCGTCGAGGATGCCGGCATCGACCATGCTGTCGCCGGCGACTTCGAGCGCGTAATGCTCGCCGCGGCTCAACAGTGTGGCGGGGACGCCGATGCTGGACGAGGTGTCGCGCAGCGCCTCGATCGGGGTGCCGGCGGCGATGCGGCCGTACATCGGCAGCTCGACCGCGTCGGTGTCGGGCGCCACCGGGCTGCCCGCGAGCGCGCCTGAAAAGTCGCCGCGGATAACGGTTGGCGAGAAGCGGCTCCTCTCGGCCGCGGCCGAGATCGCCACCTCGTCGGGGAGCTTGATAACCTCGAGCGCGCGGGCGCGATGGGCGAGGCGGCGAATAAAGCCGCGCTCCTCCAGCCCGCTGATTAGCCGGTGGATGCCCGACTTGGAACGGAGATTCAAGGCGTCCTTCATTTCGTCGAAGGAGGGGGAAATGCCGGTCGCGCTGAGGCGCTGATTGATGAACATCAGTAGCTCGTGTTGCTTTTTCGTTAGCATCATATCCTCCCGCTTGTAGCGGAACAAACCCTAAACACTAGATGATGTTCTACTTTGGTTCTTTCAAGCCGTCAAGCGGCATGGGCCGAGCGCCTATTTCTGCGTCATTGTGACTCAGGTAGGGTGAGGGATGGCGGCGCGGCGGATCATCATCGACACCGATCCCGGCATCGACGATGCCGTGGCGATCCTGTTGGCGCTGGGGTCGCCCGAATTGGCGGTCGATGGGATCGTCGCGGTTGCCGGGAACGTGCCGCTCGCGGTCACCGAGCGGAATGCGCGGGCGATCTGCGAGCTGGCCGGGCGGGGCGATGTCGGCGTCTATGCCGGCTGCTCGGTGCCGATGACGCGCGTGCCGATCACCGCCGAGCATTTTCATGGCGAGGAAGGGCTTGGCACGCTGGCGCTCCCCGCGCCGTCGATACCGCTGCAGCCGCAGCACGGGGTCGATTTCACCGTCGAGCTATTACGCGCCGCGCCAGAAAAGAGCGTCACCTGGTGTGCGCTCGGGCCGCTGACGAATGTCGCGATGGCGCTGATCAAGGCGCCGGACATCGTCTCGGGCGTGCGCGAGTTGGTGTTGATGGGCGGCGCGTCGCGCGCCCTCGGCAATGTCACGCCGGCGGCGGAGTTCAACATCCACGCCGATCCGCACGCCGCCGAGATTGTCTTCGCTAGCGGCGTGCCGATCACGATGGTTCCGCTCGACGCGACGCATCAGGTCCGCAGCGCCAAAGAGCGGGTCGAACGCATCGCCGCGATCGGCACGCCGGTCGCCGCGGCGGTGGCCGAGCTGCTGCGACCGACCGGGGATATGCCCGACGCGCTGCACGATCCGTGCGTGATTGCTTATCTGTTGGCGCCCGAGCTGTTCAAAGGCAGCCGGGTCAATGTCGCGATCGAGTGTGAGAGCCCGTTGACCTTAGGAATGACGGTCGTCGATTGGCGCGGGGTCAGCGGCCGCCCAGCCAACGCCACCGTGCTGCATACTGTTGATGCTGATGGGGTCTATGCCCTGCTGACCGAGCGGATCACGCGGTTCTCCTGATCAGGGCTTGTGCCGGGCGCCGGTTCTCTCCTTAGATACCCGGCATCAATTCTCGGGAGGGATGGCAATGATCATCGAAATGCGCACCTATCGTCTAAAGCCCGGCTCGGTCCCCGAAGCGGTGAAGCGGTTTGGCGAGGCGGTTCATAATTCCGGCCGCAATAAGGTCTCGCCGCTCGGCGCGTTCTTCCACACTGAGGTCGGCCCCTTGAACCGCATCATCCATTGCTGGCCCTATGCGAGCCTTGATGATCGCGCCAAGAAGCGCGCCGAGGCGTCGAAGCTGCAGGGCTGGCCGCCTAACACCCAGGAATTCATCGAGGAGATGGAATCGAAGATCATCAATCTGGCGCCGTTCTCGCCGGCGCTCGGCGACCGCCGCCTGGGCGATCTCTACGAAATCCGCACCTACACGATGCTGCCGGGGGCGCTGCCGACGGTGACCGAGAAGTGGGCGGAGCGGATCGAGGGCCGCACCAAGCTGTCGCCGCTGGCCTTCGCCGGCTCGACCGAGATCGGCGGGCTCAACCAGTGGATCCATGTGTGGGCCTACAAGGACGCGGCCGAGCGGTTCTCGATCCGCGATAAGGCCCGTGCTACCGGTGCCTGGCCGCCGGCGACGCGCGGCCAGTTCACCCGTCAGGAAAACATGTTCGTGATCCCGGCTTCCTTCTCGCCGCTGCACTAGCTCGGGGTTTGGAGCGCCGCTCTCGCGTCTAATTCCGCGGGGGCGGCGGCACGACGGTGCCCGGCGCCAGCGGGATCGTTGTGGTGGTCGCCGCGGCCGTGGTTGGTGGCGACAGAAGCCCGAAGAAATTGCCCGCCGTTGGCGCTGTCGCGGCCGGCGGCGCCGCAGTTTGCGGGCCGCCACCCGGCAGTGGCCGCACCGGCATGCCTTGCGTGGCGGTCAGCATGAATGCCTTCCACACCGGCGCCGGTAGCGACCCGCCGGTCACCTTCTCCATCGCGGTGTTGTCGTCATTGCCGAGCCAGACGCCGGCGACGAGATCGGCGGTGTAGCCGATAAACCAGGCGTCGCGATATTCCTGGGTGGTGCCGGTCTTGCCGGCGGCCGGACGCGGCAATGCCGCCGCCTTGCCGGTGCCATGGCTAATGACCCCGGCCAGCATCTCATTCATCAGCCCGACCTCGTCGGGTGGCACCACCTGCCCGGGCCCGTTGCCGGTGCGGCGATAGATGATCTTGCCTGAGCTGTCGCTGATCTCGGTGATGCCGTAGGCAAGCACGCCGTTACCGCCATTGGCGAACGGCGCATAGGCCGACACCAGCTCCAAGAGATTCACTTCGTTGGTGCCGAGCGCGATGCTGGCGTCACGGGCGAGGTCGGAGGCGATGCCGAGCCGGTTGGCGACGGCGATCACATTGGGGATGCCGGCGCGCTGCGCGACTTGCACCGCGATTGTGTTGATCGACTGCGCCAGGCCCTCGGCGACACTCATCTCGCCGAGGTATTTGTTGGTGTAGTTGCGCGGGCGCCAGCTGCCGATCTGGATCGGCCCATCGACAAAGCGGTCCTCGGGCCGGAGCCCGGCCTCGAGCCCGGCGAGATAGACAAACGGCTTGAACGCCGAGCCCGGCTGGCGCTGCGCCTGGGTGGCGCGGTTGAACTGGCTCTCGTTGTAGTCGCGCCCGCCGACCATCGCCTTGACCGCGCCGTCGGTTGCCATCGCGACCAGCGCGCCCTGGCTGACGACATCCTTGGTCCCGTGATGCGCTAGCACATCGGCGATCACCGCCTCGGCGGCGGTCTGCATCCGCGGGTCGAGCGTGGTGCGAACGGTGAGGTCGCGGTCAGCGGTGCCGGCAAAGTCGCGGATCTGGTCGGCGACCCAGTCGGCGAAATAGCGCTCGCCCGGCCGGGCGACCTGCACCGCGCTCAGGGCCGCGCCGGCTTTCTCGGCGGCCAGCGCTTGTTGCTGGTCGATCGCGCCGGTCTCGACCATCCGATCGAGCACCTGGGCGGCGCGCGTCGCGGCCGCTTGCTTGTCGCGGGTCGGGTTGAACCGGGTCGGCGCCTTCAACAGGCCGGCGATCACCGCGCTCTCATAGAGGTTCAGCTTCGCCGCCGACTTGGCGAAATAGCGGTGTGCCGCCGCGTCCACCCCATAGGTGCCGGCACCGAGATAGACCCGGTTCAAATAGATTTCGAGGATCTGGTCCTTGGTGAAATGGCGTTCGAGCCACAAGGCTAGCAGGGCTTCGCGAACTTTCCGCGAGAGCGAGCGCTCGGGGGTGAGGAAGACCGTCTTGGCGAGCTGCTGGGTGATCGTGCTGCCGCCTTGAACGAGATGCCCGCTCCGCAGATCGGCGAAGAGGGCGCGCGCGAGTCCAATCGGGTCGATGCCGAAATGGCTGTAGAAGCGGCGATCCTCGGTGGCGATCACCGCTTTCGGCAGCCACGGCGACACCTCCTTCAACGTCAGTGGCTGGCCGAATAGATCGCCGAAGGTGGCGATGGTGCTGCCGTCATCGGCGAGGATGGTGACGCTCGGCCGCCGCTCGGCGATTGTGAGCTGCTTGGTGTCGGGGAGGGTGAGGGCGAAATAGGCGACCGCCGCGCCGCCAACGATCAGCCCCCACAGGAATACGAGAAGCCCCAGCTTGAAAATACTGCCGAGAAACCGGCGGCCGCGGCGGTGCTTTGCCGGTCGGCGCGCCGGTGGGGAATTGGGGCGCTTGCGGCGCCGCGAACCGGGGCTCGAGCCTCGTTCGGTCGGATCGACGCGCAGCTTCGGGTCAGCCATCGCCGACCGCCGGCCAACTGGCCGCAGCGCCTAACCCGCCCATTGCCCGAACCCCACCACGCGCAGACCGCACTTCACCCCACCGCATTATGCCCTAAACTGTGGCGGAGATTGGACAAATTCAATCGGAGCGGCAGCGGAACCCGGGGCTTGTCATTGAGGGGATTCCGAAATCCTGCTTATCTGCAGGCCTTCCATAGGGGAGGTCGAATGACCCGCGCCGCCGCGATTGCCGCTTCGGAAGCCTATTTTGACGAGGGCGGGTTCGCCGCCGATCTCGCCCGCCGCGTCGCGATCCCGACCGAAAGCCAGGTCGAGGGCAACTTGCCGGTGTTGCAAGCCTATCTCGGCGATGAGATCGCCCCGACCTTGCAGCGACTCGGCTTCGAGAGCCGCATCTTCGACAACCCGGTGCGCGGTGGGCCGATCCTGATCGCCGAGCGGCGCGAGGACGGCGCGGCGACGACGGTGCTTGGCTATGGCCATGGCGATGTCATTCGCGGTTTGGAGCCGCAATGGCGCGACGGGTTATCGCCCTGGACGCTGACCCGCCAGGGCGACCGGCTCTATGGCCGCGGTACCGCCGACAACAAGGGCCAGCACTCCATCAACCTGGCGGCGATGGAATGCGTGCTGAAGACGCGCGGGAGGCTCGGCTTCAACTCGATCCTGCTCATCGAGACCGGCGAGGAGATCGGCTCGCCCGGGTTGCGTGAAATCTGCCGCGACGAGAAGGCGCGGCTCGCCGCTGACGTGCTGATCGCCTCGGACGGGCCACGCCTCGCGCCGGAGCGGCCGACGATCTTTCTCGGCGCCCGCGGCGCGATGAATTTCGACCTGGCCTGCGACCTGCGCGAAGGCGGGCATCATTCGGGGAATTGGGCTGGGCTCCTCGCCAATCCCGGGGTGATCATGGCGCATGCGCTGGCCTCGATCACCAGCGACAAGGGCGCGATCAAGATCAAGGAATGGAAGCCGAGCCACATGCCCAATTCGGTGCGCATGGCCTTGGCCGATTGTACCGTGGAGGGCGGCGAGGACGCGCCCGAGATCGACCCCGATTGGGGCGAGCCGGGCCTGACGCCGAGCGAGAAGGTGTTCGGCTGGTGCAGCTTCGAGGTGCTGGCCTTCACCACCGGCAATCCGGAGAACCCGGTCAACGCGATCCCACCCAAGGCCACCGCGACCTGTCAGATCAGATTCGTCGTCGGGGTCGATCCCGAGGAATTCATGCCGGCGCTGCGTCGCCACCTCGACGCGCACGGCTTCCCGATGGTGCGGATCGAGCAGTGGAAGAAGGCCTATTTCCCGGCGACAAGGCTCGACCCCGACCATGATTGGGTGCGCTGGGCCGCGGCCTCGATCGCCGCGACCACCGGTAAGCGCCCGGCGATCCTGCCCAATCTCGGCGGCTCGCTGCCCAACGACATCTTTGCCAGCGATCTCGGCCTGCCGACGATCTGGGTCCCGCATTCCTACGCCTCATGCTCGCAGCACGCGCCCAACGAGCACATGCTCGCCCCGGTCGCCCGCGAGGCGCTGGCGGTGATGACCGGAATTTATTGGGACCTCGGCGAAAAAGGCGTACCTGCGCGCAACTGATCAGGCTAGACTGGACGCTCGTCTTTGAGGAGGCGGGCAATGCGCCTGGAGAGATTGCCGGCGGCGATGGCGAAGCGCCTCGCTGAATTGGAGTGTCCCGATTTCAAGACGACACCCTGGGTCGAGGGGCCGTCGTTGGCCGAGCGCCGGGTGGCGATCGTCTCGTCGGCGGGGCTGACGGTGCGTGGCGACCGGGTGTTTCGCGGGCGCGACGCCGATTACCGGGCGATCCCGAGCACGACCGGGCCGAACGATCTGTTGTGCAGCCACATCTCGATCAATTTCGACCGCACCGGGTTTCAGGAGGACTGGAACGTCGTCTTCCCGCTCGACCGGCTCAACGAGCTGGCGGCGGAAGGGGCGATCGGCTCGGTCGCGGCGACGCACTACTCGTTCATGGGCGCGACCGACCCGGTGCAGATGGCCGACGGCGCCAAGGAAGTCGCCGGCAAGCTCAAGGCCGATAACGTCGACGCGGTTCTGCTGACCTCGGTTTGACCGCTCTGTACGCGCGCCGTGAGCGCGCTGGGGCATTATCTCGAGGAAGAGGGGATCGCCAGCGTCGCGATCGCGCTGATCCGGGCGCAGGCCGAGAATACGCGGCCGCCGCGGGCGTTGTGCGTGCCGTTCGAATTGGGCCGGCCGATCGGCCCGCCGAGCGACGCGGCGTTCCAGAAACGGGTGATTTTGGCGGCGCTCGGCCTAGTCGAAGCCGTGAAGCAAGCGAGCCTGATCGTCGATTTCCCTGATGACGATCCGCGCGAAGCGCTTGATCTCGCCTGGAGTCCACCATCGGGCCCTGCACCGGCCGAGGCATTCGAAGCCGAAATGCGAATGCTGGCGCCGCTCTACGCGCAATCCTGCACCGAGCGTGCCCGCAGCACAGTGGGGTTGAGCGGCCTGCCGCCGGCGGAGTTCGGCGCCTATATCGCCGCCTGGCTGCGCGGCGAGAACCCGGCGAGCCCCATTGATGGCATGTCGCCGCTGCTCGCCCTGCGCTTCGCGATCGACGACCTCAAGGCCTATGCGCTCGAGGCGGCGATCGCTGGGGGCGCCCGCCCGTCGAGCAAACAGCTCGGCGACTGGCTGTGGAACCAGTCCGCCTGTGGCGCGGCGATCCGCGCCCTGCGCGAGCGCCTGATGGCGGGCGACGAGCGCCAGCAGGCGGTCGCGGCTTTCTTCGTCCCGGCGGTGCGGCTTCCCGGCTGAGCTTGGCACATATCCTGCGCTTCTCGCCGGTGAGGGCAGGGCGTATCTTCCCTCGCGTTGTGGTTGGGGAGATGGCGATGCGCTTCGGTCGGTTCGGGGTGGCGTTGGCGGCTTTGGTGCTGGCTGCGACCGCGGCGCAGGCGGCGGATTTCAAATGGGCCAATGACGGCGATGCGCGGGCGCTCGACCCGTACACCTTCAACGAGACCGTACAGAACTCGCTGCTCTCCAATATCTACGAACGCCTCGTCCAGCATAACCGCAAGCTGGAGCTCGAACCCGGCCTGGCTTTGAGCTGGGAGAATACCGAGCCGAACATCTGGCGCTTCCATCTGCGCCCCAATGTCAAATTTTCGGATGGAACGCCGTTCACCGCCGACGACGTGATCTTTTCGTTTAACCGCATCCGCGGCAAGAACTCGGCGAAGCGCAGCCAACTCGCGACCGTCAAGGATGCGCGCAAAATCGACGATCTGACCGTCGATTTCGAGACCAACGGCGCCGACCCGATCCTCCCCTCCGAGCTCACCGAGATGGACGTCATGTCCAAGAAATGGTGCGAGGATCATGACGCGGTCGAGAATGTCGTGCTCGGCAAGGGCGAGAACTACGCGGTCTACCACGCGATGGGCACCGGTCCCTACGTGCTGACCTCGCGTGAGCCCGACCGCAAGACCGTGCTCGACCGCAACCCCAATTGGTGGGGCAAGCCCGAGGGCAATGTCGATCACGCCGAATTCAACATCATCGCCAACGCCTCGACCCGGGTCGCGGCGCTGCTCTCGGGCGAGATGGACATGATCTATTCGGTGCCGCCGCAGGATCTCGACCGCATCGCCGCCAGCCAGGGGGTGAAAATCATCGAGGGGCCGGAGCTGCGCACGATCTACCTGGCGATGGACCAGAACCGCGACGAGCTTCTGTTCTCCAATATCAAGGGCAAGAACCCCCTGAAGGATGTGCGGGTGCGCCGCGCCTTCGCGCTGGCAATCGACGAGGACACGATCGCCAAGAAGGTGATGCGCGGCCAGGCGCATCCGACCTGGCTGATGTACGGCCCGGGGGTCAACGGCTACGACCCGGCGCTCGATAAGCGTCCGGCGGTCGATCTCGACAAGGCCAAAGCGCTACTCGCGGAGGCCGGTTATCCCGACGGCTTCCAAATTCAGATGGATTGCCCGAACGACCGCTATGTCCAGGACGAGCAGATCTGCACGGCGATCGCCTCGATGCTGGCCAAGATCGCCATCAAGGTAGACGTCTTCGCCCGCACCAAGGTCAAGTTCTTCGCCGATGTCGGCTATCCCAATTACAAGCTCAGCTTCTCGCTGCAGGGCTGGACGCCGGCGACCTACGACGCGCACAACGTCTATTACACGCTGTTGTCGACGCGCGACCCGAGCGGGCGCGGCCAAGGCAATAACGGCGGCTATTCGAACCCCAAGGTCGACGATCTCACCGAACAGATGGCGCATGAGCTCAACCGCGACAAACGCCAGGCGCTGATCGACGATGCCGCCAAGATCGTTCAGAACGATGTCGCGACGATCCCCTTACACCAGCAGGTCGTCGTCTGGGCAGCGCGCAACAACATCGACCTGACCCAGCCGGCCGACAACGCCTTCTATCTCCGCTGGGTGACGGTGAAATAGCAGTCAGCGCTTTGCTGGCGCTGGCGTTCCGTTTTATCGGGCTTTCGCGCAATGGGCGTGGGGATGGCCCGAGCCGTCTCCGCCATATCTTCAATATGGCAGTCCGGCCAGGCCGGCCCAGCCGCTGCGTTCCCTCTGGGAAGCGGCGGGGGCGCGACGTCGGGCGTCATCCGCGTTTCGACTCGATCTGGGCGGAAGAAGAACCTTCGTGTCGCCAGCATCGACCGCTCGCCATGTTGCGCTCGATCTGATCGGGGCGGTGCTGGGGCGTGAGCGGCCGCTGGATGAGTCGATCGACGACAACTCGGCGATGGGCCAACTCTCGCTGCGCGACCGGGCCTTCGCCCGTCTGCTCGTCGCGACGGTGTTGCGGCGCTTGGGCCAAATCGATTCGTTGGTCGGAGCTTGCCTCGCCACCCCGCTGCCGCCGCGCGCGGCCGGGGTGCACGATATATTGCGGCTGGGGATCGCCCAGCTCCTCTTCCTGCACACGCCGCCGCATGCCGCGGTCGCGACCAGCGTCGATCTCGCGCAAAGCCGGGGCTTCTCGTCGCATAAAGGCCTTGTCAATGCGGTATTGCGGCGCCTCAGTGTCGAGGGGCCGGACCGCGTCGCGGCGCAGGATGCGGCGGCACTCAATACGCCGCGGTGGCTGTGGCAGTCGTGGACAGAGCATTACGGTGAGGCGGCGGCCCGGTCGATCGCCACCGCGCATTTGCGCGAGGCGCCGCTTGACCTCACCTTGCGCTCCAACGCATCCGACTGGTGCGAGAAGCTCGCCGCGACGCAACTTCCGACCGGGACGGTGCGGCGCGCTGGCGGCGGTGCGGTCGCGACCTTGCCGGGCTACGCCGAGGGTGCCTGGTGGGTGCAGGACGCCGCGGCTGCGCTGCCGGTGCGGTTGTTCGGCGACGTCGCTGGGCTCTCGGTCGTCGATCTCTGCGCCGCGCCGGGCGGCAAGACAGCGCAACTCGCCGATGCTGGCGCTTTCGTCACTGCGGTCGATCGGTCCGGCCGGCGGCTCGAGCGACTGGTCGCGAATTTAAAGCGATTGTCGTTGCCGGCGGCCACGGTGGCGGCGGATGCGGTTACCTGGCGGCCCGAGCGCCTGGCGGACGCGGTGCTGCTCGATGCGCCATGCACCGCGACCGGCGCGATCCGCCGGCATCCCGACGTTCCACATCTGAAGCGCCCGGCCGATGTCTCCCGGCTCGCGGTGATCCAGGAGCGCCTGTTGCGCGCTGCGATCGACATGCTGCGACCGGGCGGCACACTGGTCTATTGTACTTGCTCGCTCGAGCCCGAGGAGGGACCCTGCCAGATCGAAAATCTCCTGCGCTCGGGTGCGCCGGTGGAGCGGCAGCCCCTATCGGCCGCGGAGATGGATATACCGGAAGAGTGGCTGACCGCGGACGGCGACCTGCGCACGCTGCCATTTCACCTCGCCGAACATGACGGGCTCGACGGGTTTTACGGAGCCCGGTTGGTCAAGTGCGGTTCGGCCTAGCGACGGCACGCCGCGATCGTTTCTAAAGTATTGCCGGGCCGCTGCTTGCGGCTTCACCTTTTCCTTGTTACGAAGCGACATGCGGTTTTCCGGGGGGCAAGCCGAAGGCGCCCGTTTCACCAAGGTCGGGCTGCTAGACGGCCCGGCGCCGGTGCGCGCGTGAAGACGCCGCAGCGCGGCGACACACAGGCTCTGACGCCGTCGGCGGCTCCGGGGGCCGCTGAGGCGCCCGGCCTCCTGACGCGGCTTCGGCGCGATACGCTGCGCGCCCTGGCCGCCGGCCCGCTCTATCGTCACACGCTGATCGGCCGGGTGCCCGCGGATTTGCGGTTGCGCATCGCCGAACGCTGGCCCGGCGACGCCAAGCGAGGCACCGCGATCCTGTCAGGCGAAATCCTGCTGGCGGGGCAGGTCGTGCATAACCCGATGCCGGTATGGTTCCCGCCCGAGGCCGGGCAGAATTGGCTAGCGGCCTGGCACGGCTTTGCCTGGGTTCCCGATCTGCTGAGCGTTGGCGGCGGCGCCAGGGATGCGGCGCGGGCGCTCGTGCAAAGCTGGCTGACCGACAACACCGGATGGCATCCGATCGCCTGGCGCACCGACGTGCTGGCGACGCGCATCTTCACCTGGATCGTGCATTTCGACGAAATCGCCAGCCGCGAGGCGGATCGGCTGCTGCGCCGGGCGATGCTGGTGAGCCTCGCTGCGCAGCTGCGCCATCTCGGCCGCACCGCCGCCTGGGAGCTGACTGGCCCAGCCCGGTTGCGCGCCTTGAAAGGCCTGGTGAGCGGGCTCGCCGCTTTTGGCTACGGCGAGAAACGGGTGCTCCGAGCGCTGCAAGCCGTCGAGCGCGAATTGCCGGTGCAGGTGCTGCCCGATGGCGGTCATCGCTCGCGTGACCCGTCGCTGCAGCTCGAGGTGCTGCGCGACATTATCGACATGCGCGTGGCGCTGCGCGCGGCCCGTATCGAGGCCACTGGCCCGCTCCAGGAAGCGATCGACCGCATGGCGCCGATGCTACGGTTCTTTCGCCATGGCGACCGCAAGCTGGCGCTATTCAACAACTCGGTCGAGGAGGACGGCATCCTCGTCGATCTCGTCCTCACCCGTTCGGAGACCAAGGGCCGCGCCCCGACCCACGCCCCGCATTTGGGCTTCGAGCGGATGCAGGCCGGGCACAGCCTGGTGCTGGTCGACGCCGGCAAACCGCCACCGCACGGGTTTGATGAGCACGCGCATGCCGGCCCGCTTGCGCTCGAAATGAGCCACGGGCGCGAGCGCATCATCGTTAACTGCGGCGGATACCGCGGGACGCAACGCGCGTGGCGGCAGGTGGCACGCTCGAGCGCGGCGCATTCGGTGCTGGTGGTCGGCGATACGAACGCGGTTGAGATCAATGAAGACGGCACGCTGGGTCGCGCACCGCCCAATGTGCGCTCCGAGCGCGCCGAGGCAGACGGCCACCAATGGATCGCGGTCAGCCATGACGGCTATCGCCAACGCTTCGGCGTCACTTATGCCCGCGAACTCTACCTTGCCGCCGAGGGGGACGATCTGCGCGGCGAGGACAAGTTGACCGGGCGTGCCGGGGTCAATTTCGATGTGCGCTTTCACCTACACCCGTCGGTGGTGGCGAACCTGGTCGGCGACGGAGGGGCGGCCTTGTTGCGACTGCCGAGCGGCATCACGTGGCGGCTGCGCGCGACCGGCGCCGAGATGACCCTCGCCGACAGCATCTATCTCGGCGCCGGCGAATTGCAAAAGACGCAGCAGGTGGTGCTAAGCGGCGTCACCGGGCCGAGCGGCGCGACGGTGCGCTGGGCGATCCGGCGCGAGGGTAGGGCGCCGAACAGCTCTTCCCTCGTTTAGTTGTAAGCGATGGCGCCGGCAGTTTTGCTGGCCCTGCTGGCCGGCGCGGCCTTCCTGGCCTCATGTCTCGGCACGCGCCTGCTGATCACCCTACTGCGCCGGCGCCAGATGCTCGATGTCCCGAACGAGCGCTCGTCGCATACCGTGCCGGTCCCGCGCGGCGGCGGCATAGCGGTCGTCGGGACGATCGTCGCGACGTGGGCTGGGCTGGGTGCGGCGGGTTTGCTGGCGCGAGCGGAGCTGCTGGTGCCTGCTGTCGCGATCGGGTTAGCGATTGTTTCTTGGGTTGACGATCGGCGAGGATTGTCGCCGGCGCCGCGTTTGTTGGCGCAATTCGCCGCAGTGATCGTGACGATGGTGGCGTTGCCTGGGGGGGCGTTGTTCCAGGGATGGTTGCCGTCGGGGCTCGACGCGATCGCGACGGCGCTCCTTTGGGTCTGGTTCATCAATCTGTTCAATTTCATGGATGGGATCGACGGCATCGCCGGCAGCGAGGCCGCGGCGATCGGGCTGGGATTGATGCTTGTCGCGAGCACTGGAGGCGCGTTCGATCTCGGCATCGCCCTTCCGGCCGCGGCGATCGTCTTGGCCGCGCTAGGCTTCCTCGTGTGGAACTGGGCGCCGGCACGCATCATCCTCGGCGATGTCGGCAGCGTGCCGCTCGGCTTTTTGCTCGGCTACCTGCTGCGCGAGCTGGCGCTCCGCGGGTTGTGGAAGGCAGCGTTGATCCTGCCGCTCTATTTCCTCGCCGACGCGACCGTGACGTTGCTGCGGCGGCTGGCGCGCGGCGAGCGCGTGTGGCGGCCGCATCGCCAGCATTTTTATCAGCGCGCGGTGCAGCGCGGCCTCGGCCACGATACGGTGGTGCTGCGGGTTATCGCCGCCGATGCGGTGCTGATCGCCTGCGCTTGGACGGCCGAGAATGTCTCGGGATTCGGCGGCCTTGCGGTCGCGGCACTGACCGTAGCGCTGCTGCTCGTTGCACTGGGCCGCGGGATGCGGAGCGCTTGAAGCGGCCACGGCGCGGCCCTATACCGGCTTTATGCCGTCCTCGCGCCAGCCGATCCGCCGCGCCTTGCTCTCGGTCAGTGATAAGACCGGCCTCCCGTTATTCGCAACGGCGCTGGCCACGCGCGCGGTCGCCCTGGTGTCGACCGGCGGAACCGCCAAGACGCTCGCCGACGCCGGGCTCGCGGTGACCGAGGTCGCGACCGCGACCGGCTTTCCGGAAATGCTCGACGGCAGGGTGAAAACCCTGCACCCGGCGATCCATGGCGGGCTATTGGCGCGGCGCGACCGGCCCGACCATCTCGCCGCGCTCGCCGCGCATGGTATTGGCGAAATCGACCTCCTGGTCTGCAACCTGTACCCGTTCGCCGCGACGGTCGCTTCGGGGGCAGGACGTGAGGACTGCGTCGAGAACATCGATATCGGCGGTGTCGCGTTGATCCGCGCCGCGGCGAAGAACCATGAGTTTGTCGCCGTCGTCACCGATCCGGACGATTACGGCGCACTGCTCGCCGAGCTGGCGCAGGGCGGCACCAGCCTCGAATTTCGCCGCAAGCTCGCGGCCAAGGCATTCGCGCTAACCGCTGCCTACGACGCGGCAATTTCAGGATGGATGGCGCGCGAGGAGGGGATCGATTTCCCCGGGACGCTGGGCCTCTCCGGGCGGTTGGTCGAGATCGCCCGCTACGGCGAAAACCCGCACCAGGCGGGGGCGGTCTACCGCACCGACGACAAGCGGCCCGGGGTGGCGAGCGCCAAATTGTTGCAGGGCAAGGAGATGTCCTACAACAACTACGCCGATACCGATGCCGCGTTCGAGCTCACCGCCGAGTTCCGCGAGCCCGCGGTAGTCATCGTCAAGCACGCCAATCCGTGCGGGGTCGCCAAGGGCAAGGATCTGCGCGCGGCGTGGGAGCGAGCGCTCGCCTGCGACCCGGTCAGCGCTTTTGGCGGCATCGTCGCGGTCAACCGCCCGCTCGATGCGGCCACGGCCGAAGAAATCGCCAAGATTTTCGTCGAGGTGATCATCGTGCCGGAAGTGGATGACGCGGCGGTTGCGCTGCTCGCGCGCAAGAGTGCGCTGCGGCTGCTGGTGACCGGCGGGATGCCTGACCCAGCGGCGAGGGGGATGATTTTCCGCTCCTTGGCCGGCGGGTTCCTGGTGCAGGGGCGCGACGCCGCGGTGGCGACGCCCAACGACCTCAAAACCGTCACCAAGCGGGCGCCGACAAAGGCCGAGGTCGCCGATCTGATCTTCGCCGATACGGTCGCGAAGCACGTGAAATCGAACGCGATCGTCTTCGCCAAGGATGGCGCGACGGTGGGGATCGGCGCCGGTCAGCCGAGCCGGGTCGACAGCGCCAAGATCGCGGTCGCCAAGGCCGCCGATATGCAGAAGGCGGCGGGTCTCGCGGAGTCGCCGGCGCGCGGCGCGGTGATGGCGTCGGATGCGTTCTTCCCGTTCGCCGACGGGCTCGAAGCCGGGATCGCCGCCGGCATCACCGCCGTCATTCAGCCCGGCGGCTCACGCCGCGACGACGAGGTGATCGCCGCCGCCGACAAGGCCGGGATCGCCATGGTGCTCACGGGTACGCGGCACTTCCGGCACTGAGCCAAATTGACATTGACTAGAGGACATTATGTCCGTATGATCTGTCCATTATGGAATGGAGGATCAAGTGACCCCTCACGAATTAGCCGAACGCTTGCATGCCCTTCGCCTCCCTTCCAGCGACGCCGCCCTCTTTCTCTCTGTCGATGTAAAGACCGTGAAGCGATGGCTTGACGGTGTCGTTGCCATACCCGGGCCCGCGGCGCAGGCGGTGCTCGCATGGAGCAAGCTTGAGCGGCTTGGTTTACCGTGGCGACCAGCGGAGGACCTGCTTGGGACTAACGAGGAGGAAGTCGCCAAGCAAATCAGACTGCTCCGAGAGCACAATCTCCAACTTAATGAGATATTACAGCGCGTCAGATCGCGTGGTGGGCCAGCCGCACCCTGGCGAGTTGATCTGGGGTCCTGCACGGCTGAACTCGATGGGATAATTGAGGTCGGATTTTATCCGCTGCCGAATGGCGGCTTTTCGCCGTCAAACTATCGACGGATGGATCGCGGTCCCGACAGCATTCGCGACCAGCCGCTAATCGAGGACGCAATTGCTGCAATCGCGGATGCGGTTTCCACTGCTGGCGAGACTTGGATCGATCGGTAGTTTCGGTCTACCGAGCGGCGCGAGCTACTGCTTGAACGAATTGATGTAGGCGGTCAGCTTGTCGAGCTGCTCCGGGGTCAACCTGATCGGCACCATGCCGGGGGTATGGCGCAGCGCGTGCTCGAGTTTGTGCGAGTCCCAGTCCTTTTCGCTGGCCATCGAGTGGTAGGAACGGCCGACGCCGCCGAACAGGTGACACGACGCGCAAATCCGGTCGCTGATCTCCTTGCCGGGCTCGATCGCCGGATCGGCGGCCGGCGAACAATTCTGTCCGGGATGCGCTTCAGCCCAACGCTTGCATTCACGCGGGTAGACCAGCGCCAGATAGCGTTGCACCTGCCGATCGCGGCTCTCGGGATAGCGTGTCAGATCGTCGATCGCGCTGTGCAGCGCCTGCTGTTCGTTCGTAGTGAGCTCAACAATGGCCGGGCTTTGCGCGGTAAGGCCGAGCGTCGACTCCAGATACTTGTAGTCGTCGTCGGTCAGGCCATCCGCGAGAGCGGCGGTCGAACCGGCCAGCAAAATCACGGCGGCGAAAATAAATTTCATCGGTATCTCACAGTGGGAGCGGGTCGAGCGGCCAGACCGGCCGGCGCACTTTGTCGAACAACTCCGGGGTATAGACCTCGGAGCACAAGGCGCCCGTATCGACCAGGATGACCTCGCGGGCGATCGGCTCAAACGCGGCGCGGAAATGCTGCATCGACTTGACCGCGACCGTCGTGTACCGGGTCGGGTCGATGCCGAGCGAGGTGAACTGCCCGAGGTCCACGGCCTGGCCGTTGTTGGTGATCGCGACAATGTCGATGCCGCCAACGCGAAACACCATCGACGGGCCGTAATCGCGCTCGACCCCGCCGCCCATCGGCCCATACGCGATGAATTTGCCGTTGGTTAGGCAGGTGATCTCGCCGGTCAGGGTCAGCGGCCCGCCACCCATGCGCGGATCGGTCTTGCCGCCGATGGTCAAGGTCGCCGGACCGATGCCGGCGCGCATGCCCTCGGCGACCGCCTGGGGGTCGCAGATCGCGTGAAACGCGACACGCTCGGCGCCGGCTTCGATAAGTCCCTTGAGGAAGGCAGTCGCGTCGCCATAGCCGCCGCCTCCGGGGTTGTCGGTGTAGTCCGCAACGACCAGCGGTCTATCGCCGGGCTTGCTTTCCTTGGTGCGCGCCACCGCGTCGGCGACCGACAGCAGCTTGAAACTTTCGTAATCGCGGGTCGCCCAGGCATGGTCGATGAACTCCTCGGCGATCGTTTGGCCCTGCGGCCGCGCATCGCCGCGCGACATGTCGACCGTCACGGTGATTGACGGACCGACGTCGCGGATATTGGCGCGGCTGAACCCGGCGCAGGAGCTGGCGACCAGGATGTCGCCGGACTGTTCCAGCGCCTCGCCACGCGCGATCAGTTCGGCCATTGGACCCTGCTGGTGCCGGCCGCGGTCGAGCCCATAGATCATCGGCCGCCGCGCGATGACCGTGCGCGGCCGGATGTCGCCGTGCATCGCGCGCTGAAGCAGCTCCGCGCCCTGCCAGGCGCGCTCGTACTGGTCGATGTGCGGATAGGTACGAAATGCGATCAAAGCGCTCGCGTGGTCGGCCATCTTCTGGGTGACGTTGGCGTGGAGGTCGAGCGTGACGACGATCGGCACGTCTGGTCCGAGCACCTGCCGCAGCCGTTCGAGCAGCTCGCCTTCGCCGTCTTCGTGGCTGTCGGTGACCATCGCGCCGTGCAGGTGCAGCAGCACACCGTCGAGCGACCCCTGCCGGGCGGTGTCGAGGATCATGCCGCCAATGGTCTCGAACGCGTCGTCGGTGACAATGCCCGACGGGTTGGCGTTGGCCGACACGGGATGGACCAGGGTCCAGCCGTATTTGTCCGCGGCCTCGAACGTCGCGCCGAGCGCCGAACGGGTGTTACGGAAGGCTGCCGGGATCTCGTTACCGAGATGGAAGTCGCGGCGGCGCCACAGTGCCATATCGGTCTGGACGATCGAGAAGGTGTTGGTCTCGTGCATGAACCTGCCGGTCAACACGCGCTTCATGCAAACGGCTCCTGCGCCCTCATCCGCCGCAACCTACGGTCAGTTCGCGCCGATGGCTAGTGAGTGCGAGGCGGTAAATATGTTCATGTTATGTTCTTTACGGGGTCGGAAATCGCACCATGTAATGTGAGTGAACCGGCCCATTTTCAGACGCGTTGATCCGACCGCTGTTTCCGCGCTGTTCGGGGCGCTGTTATCGCGCTGTTTTCTTCGCTGTTTCGTCGCTGTTTTTGGCACGAAAACGCGAGTCGAAGGCAATCAAATTCAATATGTTATCGACCCTTTTTCTTCAGCTCAAACACCTGGAACAGCGAACGGCCGCGTTTCACCACGCGAGCGCCCAGCCGTCGCGGCGCGGGTCGGAGCCGGCGAGCAGCATGTCGCCGTCACGGCGGATGATCTCGACGCTGCACGGACCATCGAGGTCGCCGACCGTATTGACCGGATGTCCCCGCTGGGCCAGCTCGCGCCGGGTCTCCTCCGCGAAGCGCCGCTCCATGGTCAGAACGTCGGGGCCGTCATGCGGGTAATTGGCGTATTGGCCTGGCACCATCGAGGTCCAGCGCGGCATCTCGGCCGCCTGCTGCGGGTTGAGGCCGAAATCGATCATCGCGGTGGCGATCTGGAAATTGATCTGCACCTGATTGTCGGCGCCCGGCGTGCCGAAAACACCCCAGAGTTCCCCGTCCTTCAGCACCAGCGGCGGGTTCATCGTGTGGCGCACGCGTCGGCCGGGACGCAGATGGTTCGGATGCCCCGGGTCGAGGTGCCAATAGGCCATGCGGTTGTTGAGGAGGATACCGGTGTCGCCAGCCATCACTCACCCCCGAACCAAAGCCGCTATTGATGCTCTGGATGCCGGAAACGGCGTTGCCCTCGCCGTCGGCGGTGCAGAAATAGGTGGTATCGCCAGCGGCGTCGGTCAGCGAGCGGGTCGGCGCAGCGTGGCGCATGTCGATGCGAGCGGCGAGGCGGGCGCAGTAGTCGGCCGACAGGATCTCGTCGAACGGCGGTTGCAGCGTTCGCGGGTCGCTGCCCCAGCGCTCGCGATCGGCGAAGGCGAGCTTTTTGGCCTCGACCATCACATGCACGAGGTCGGCCGAGCCGAGCGCCATGCGAGCGAGGTCGAAATTCTCGGCGATCTTCAGCTCTTGCAGGACGACGAACCCGGTCGAGTTCGGCGGCGCTTGCAGCACGCGGAAGCCTCGGTAATCGATGCCGATCGGCTGTTGCGTCTCGGCCTGGAATTCGGCGAGGTCGGCTTGCGTGACCAGCGTGCCGCATTCGGGCAGCGCCGTGGCGAGGCGGCGGGCGAGGGCGCCGCGATAGAAGGTCTCGGCGCCGTCGGCGGCGATTTCCTCGAGCGTGCGAGCAAGGTCGGGCTGGACGATCAAGGTCCCGACCGGTGGCGGCGCGCCGTCGCGCAGGAAGGTCGCGATGCTGCGACGGTCGACCTGGATCGTCGCGAGATATTCGCCAGCGAAATGCCGGTAGTTCGGCGTCGCACCGAAACCCTCACGCGCCAGCCGGATCGCCTCGGTGCAGAGCTCGGCCCAGGCGAGGGTGCCGTACTCGCGGTGCATCGCCTCGAGCCCGGCGAGCATTCCCGGTACCGACACCGACAGCGGCCCGGTGCGCGGGATGCCGCCGGCATAGCGCTCGGGTGTCGCCGCACGGGGCGCTGGGCCGGTGCCGTTGAACACCACCGATTTGCCGCTCTTGGCGTCGAACACGTGATAGAACGCGTCGCCGCCGAGACCCGACATCATCGGCTCGACCACCCCAAGCGTCAGCGCCGTCGCCACCGCCGCATCGGCCGCGTTGCCGCCGGCGCGCAACGCCATCAGCCCGGCTTGCGCGGCCAGCGGATGGTTCGCCGCGGTGGCGCCGCGTCGCCCGGCGATCAGCGGCCGGTAACAGCGGATCTGATCGGTCATGGGCATCGATTCCATTGCGAGGGTTGCGCTTCGTCCGTAGCTTCTACAAGCGGTCGGGTTATCGAGGCAAACCACATGGGCAAGCGGCTGTCTGACGCCGACATCGCGCGCTATCACCGCGATGGCTTTCTGTTTCCGGTCGATGCGTTCAGCCCGGAGGAGGCGCGCGGTTTTCGTGACCGACTCGAGGATTTCGAGCGACGCGATGGGCGGCGCTTCGGCAAGGGCCACAATTTCAAGCCGCATCTGCTGTTCCCCTGGGTCGACGCGCTGGTGCGCCATCCCGCGGTGCTCGACCCGGTCGAGGATTTGATCGGGCCCGACATTCGCCTCTTCCATTTCACGATCTGGCCGAAATCGCCGGGCGACCCGGCCTATGTCAGCTGGCATCAGGACGCGACTTATTTCGGCCTGGAGCCGGCGGTGCAGGTCACCGCTTGGGTCGCGCTGACCGATGTGCCGGTGGAATCGGGTGCGGTGGAGGTCGTGCCCGGCAGCCACAGGCTCGGGCAATTGCATCACGGCCAGTTTGCCGACGACAGTAACCTTCTGTCGCGCGGGCAGACCTTGACCGTCGATTTCGCCTGCGAGGGAAGCGTCTTCATGGAATTGAAGGCGGGGCGGATGTCGCTCCACCACACCCATCTGATCCACCGTTCCGGGCCGAACCTGTCGAACGACCGCCGCGTCGGGTTCGGCATCAGCTATATCCCGACCTCGGCGATTTGCCGGGCGAGCACAAGGCAATCGGCGATGCTGGTGCGCGGGGTCGACCATTACGGTCATTTCGATGATGAACCGCGGCCACTTGCCGATTACGGCCCGGCCGAGCAGGCCGCCCATGCCGAAGCGGTCGCCCGCTTCCGCGCGCAGAACGCCGAGGAGATCTCGCGCTACGAAGCGGCGAAATGAGGCGCCTCGTCGCCATGACGATGGTCTTAGCGCTCGCCTGTCTGATGCTCGCCGCCTGCGCCGATAGCGACAAGCGCTCCGACGACGGCCGGTATAACGGCTGGTATGGCGGGACTATCGGCGGCGCGAGCCCGTAACCGCGCGGTGGTGGCAAAAACCATCAGCAGCGGGGTCATCGTCACCGACGGCAAGCGCCTGGTGCTCGGCCACGCGACCCGCTCGCCGCGCTGGGACATCCCGAAAGGCGGTGTCGAGCCGGGCGAGAGCCTCGAAGATGCGGCGCGCCGCGAATTGCGCGAGGAAACCGGGCTCGAGGCGCCCGAGAGCGCGCTGACGCCCCTCGGCTCCTTCCCCTATCTGCGCAACAAGGATCTGGCGCTGTTTGCCTGGGCTTTGCCCGAGCTGCCGGACCCGGCCTCGCTCGTCTGCTCGGAATATTTCGTCTTGCCCGATGGCGCGCGGCTGCCCGAGTTCGATCGCTTCGGCCTGTTTACCCGCGACGAGGCGCTGGCTCGGGTCGGCAAGAATCTGGCGCGGCTCCTGGCCGAGATTTCGCTCTCCGCGCTAACATGCTAGATATGAAGCAGCATCGAATTCATGGAGGACGCCATGCCCAAGCTCCGTCACATCGCGATCGCCGCCGAAGACCCCGAGGCGATGGCCGAGTTCTACAAAAAGGCGTTCGACTTCAAGGAAGTCGGCCGGCCGAACGGCCACCTCGCCGACGGCGTATTCCTCTCCGATGGCACGCTCAACATGGCGATCCTCAAGTTCAAGACCGACCAGCTCGGCAAGGGCATGGACTATCGCGGGCTGCACCATTTCGGCGTGCTGGTCGAGGATGTCGAGGACTTCACCAAAAAGCTCGATAGCCTCGGTGCCAAGCACTACATCGACCAGGGCCACGACGGGCACCAGGCCGGCTATTTCGAGAAGAAATTCTTCGGTCCCGAGGGCGTGCTCTTCGACATTGCCGAGCATGGCTGGGCCGGCGCGGAGCCGCTGCCGGCGCCGCTCAAAGACGCCGCCGAGTAGGGGAGACACTGCCATGGCCAAGCTGCGCCACCTCGCCATCGCCTGCAAAGACCCGGACGCGATGGCCGATTTCTATTGCAAGGCGTTCGATTTCAAGCTCGTGAGCAGCAATGACGGGACGCTCGCTTACGGCCATCACATCAGCGACGGCACCATCGACCTCGCCATCCTGCGCTTCAAGAGCGACCAGATCGGTAAGGGGATGGATTACACCGGCCTCCATCATTTCGGCGTTCTCGTCGAGAATATCGACGAGGCGCAGAAAGCGGTCGAGGCGTTGGGCGGCACGCATTACATGGACCAGGAGAACCCCGACCGCACCGGCGGGTTCGAGGTCAAGCTCTACGGTCCGGAAGGCGTGCTGTTCGATGTCGCCGAGCACCCGTGGACCGGCAGCGAGGCGCTCCCCGGTGCCGAGATCAAGGAAGCTGCGGAGTAGGTCTTCTCTCGTATTGTCATCCCCGGGCTTGTTCCGGGGAGCCGCGTAAATGGCCGGGCTTGTCCCGGCCATGACGTTTTAGAAACAGACGCTCACACATCCAAATTGGCGACGCTCAGTGCGTTGGCCTGGATGAAGTCGCGGCGCGGCTCAACGACGTCGCCCATCAGGGTCGAGAAGGTTTCCTCGGCAAGGTCGGCGTGGCTGACCCGCACCTGTAGCAGCGAGCGGATTTCGGGGTCGAGCGTCGTCTCCCAGAGCTGCTCCGGGTTCATCTCGCCGAGTCCCTTGTAGCGGTTGACCTCGATGCCGCGGCGCCCCGCCTCCATGATCGCTTCGACCAGGCTCACCGGCCCCTTGATGTTGTATTCGCGGTCGCGGGCGGCGAGCTTGCCGGGAGCGCCATAAATCTCGCACAGCTCCGCCGCGTCGGCGGCGAGCCGGCGCCCTTCGCTGCTGTGCATCAGCGCCGCCTCGACCAGCCGGCGTTCGCCGACGCCTTGTTTGGTGCGGCTAAAGATCAGGTCCTCGGTGCGATTGGTCTCGCCCTGCCAAAGCCCGTCTTGAATATCGCCGATCAGGTTGAGGCGTTCGGCGGTGCGCCGCGCCGCTTCCGCCGGATCGCCGGAAAACGCACCAGCGATCGCCGCCTGCTCGATGACGGTGAGATTGCCTACCTTGGCGTTGAGCGCCATCAGCTGCCGGCGCTGGGCGCGGGCTTGTTCCAATAGTTCGCGCAGATCGTTGCCGCCGCGCTGCCCGCCATTGTGCTGGGTGAAGACCGCGTCGCGCAGCGCCGTCTCGGAGCAATAGGCTTCGAGCGCCGGGTCGTCCTTGAGGTAGACCGGCTTCGCATTGCCGCGCTGCAGCCGATAGAGCGGCGGCTGGGCGATATAGAGAAAACCCTTGTCGATCAGCTGCGGCATCTGGCGGTAGAAGAAGGTCAGCAGCAGGGTGCGGATATGGCTGCCGTCAACGTCCGCGTCGGTCATGATGATGATGCGGTGATAGCGCGCCTTCTCGGCATCGAAATCCTCGCTGCCGATGCCGGTGCCGAGCGCCTGGATCAGGGTGCCGATTTCGGCGGAGGCGAGCATCCGGTCGAAGCGGGCGCGCTCGACGTTGAGGATCTTGCCCTTCAGAGGCAGGATTGCCTGGAAGCGGCGGTCGCGGCCCTGCTTGGCCGAGCCGCCGGCGCTGTCGCCCTCGACGATGAAGATTTCGCTCTTCGCCGGGTCGCGCTCCTGGCAATCGGCGAGCTTGCCCGGCAAATTGGCGATGTCGAGCGCGCTTTTGCGCCGGGTGAGGTCGCGCGCCTTGCGCGCCGCCTCGCGCGCGGCCGCGGCCTCGACCACCTTGGCGACGATCTTGCGCGCGTCGGCGGGACGCTCCTCGAACCATTGATTGAGCCGGTCGGCGACGACGCCTTCGACCACCGGGCGCACCTCGGACGAGACCAGCTTGTCCTTGGTCTGCGATGAAAATTTGGGGTCGGGCAGCTTGACCGACAGGATGCAGGTCAGCCCCTCGCGCATGTCCTCGCCGGAGAGCGCCACCTTCTCCTTTTTGGCGATGCCGCTGTCGGTGGCGTAGGTGTTGACGGTGCGGGTCAGCGCCGCGCGGAAGCCGGCCAAGTGGCTTCCGCCGTCGCGCTGCGGGATGTTGTTCGTAAAGCACAGCATCGTCTCGTGATAGGAGTCGGTCCACTCCATCGCGATCTCGACGAACATGCCGTCTTTCTCGCCGCGGATCGCGATCGCCGGCGCATGCAGCGCCTGCTTCGAGCGGTCGAGGTATTCGACAAAGGCCTCGAGGCCGCCTTCGTAATGGAAGCTGACGGTCTTTGGTTCGACCCCGCGCAGATCGGTCAGCTCGAGCGTGACGCCGCCATTGAGGAAGGCAAGCTCGCGCAGCCGGTGTTCGAGGGTGGTGAAATCCCATCCGAGCGTGGTGAAAGTTTGCGGGCTCGGCGTGAAGGTGATCTCGGTCCCGGTCTTCTGACCTTCGCGCTTCGATCCTTCCGGCCACAGCGGGGCGGGGCCGACTTCCACGAGCGACGCCTCCGGCACGCCGTCATGGAAGCGCATGAACCATTCAGCACCGTTGGTGAAGATGCGCATCTCCAGGGTCGTCGAGAGCGCGTTGACCACCGAGACGCCGACCCCGTGCAGCCCGCCCGAGACCTTGTACGAGTTCTGGTCGAATTTACCGCCCGCATGCAGCTGGGTCATGATGACCTCAGCGGCCGAGACACCCTCTTCCTTCATGATGCCCACGGGAATGCCGCGGCCGTTATCGGTTACCGTGCACGAGCCGTCGGCGTTGAGCGTCACCGTAACCGTGTCGCAATAGCCTTCCAGCGCCTCGTCGATCGCGTTGTCGACGACCTCGTAGACCATGTGATGCAGGCCCGAGCCGTCATCGGTGTCGCCGATATACATGCCTGGCCGCTTGCGTACGGGGTCGAGCCCGTGCAGCACGGTGATCGAGGTCTCGTCATAGGCGTGCGGCTCATCGTGAGCGCCGTTGACGGCGCCAGCGTGGCCATTGGGCTTCGGTGCTTCTGTATCTGTCATCGCTTTCAGGGCGTGGTTTCGGACAGGGTGCCATCGCTGACCGCTAGAAACCGGGCGGCGGCGCGCAGCGGCGCAAAGAGGGCGATATCGGTGCCGGACAGCCAGACCTGGCTTTCGAGGCCAAGCAGCTCCTCGAACAGCGCCTCGCGGCGCGCGGCGTCGAGATGGGCGGCAACCTCGTCGAGCAGCAGGAGCGGCGGCTCGCCGCGGGTCTCGCGCTGTAGCCGGGCGTGGGCCAGCACAATCGAGATCAGCAGCGCTTTTTGCTCGCCGGTCGACATGCCTTCGGCCGGGATGCCGGTCTCGGCGTGAGTGACGGCGAGGTCGGAGCGGTGTGGTCCGACCGAAGCGCCGCCGGAGACCGCATCCGCGGCGCGGGTTTGTTTGAGCGCCATTTTGAAGCGTTCTTCGGCGGCAAGCGCCGGCAATTCGTCGAGCCAGGCTTCGACCGTGCCGGCGATAGCCAGGCGGGCGCGGGGAAATGGCCCCTCGGCCACGGCGCAGGCCTGGTCGAGCCGCTCGACCGCTTCGCGACGCGCGGCGGCGACCGCGACGCCCTGAGCCGCCAATGTCTCCTCGAGCGCATCGAGCCAGACCGGATCGACCGGCCCGTCTCGCAATAGGCGAGAGCGCTCGCGCATCGCGTGCTCGTAGGCGGCGACGCGGCCGGCATGCGCCGGGTCGAGGCCAAGCACCAGCCGGTCGAGTAGGCGCCGGCGCGCTGACGGGCCTTCGATGAACAACCGGTCCATTTGTGGGGTCAGCCAGGTGAGGCCGATCACCTCACCGAGCGCCGCCTGACCTCGCGCCGGCTCGCCGTCGATTTTGATGACGCGGCGCTCGCCGCCCGTCGGATCGCGTCCGGTGCCGATGCGAACCGCTCCGTGGCCGGCTTCGACCGTCGCCGCGATGGCCCATGCTGTCGTTGCTTCGGCATCGGCGACGCGTCGGTCGAAATCGCCCAGCCGGGCGTTGCGCAGCCCGCGCCCCGGCGAGAGCAACGACACCGCCTCCAGCAGATTGGTCTTACCGGCGCCGTTGGGGCCGATTAGCACCACCGGCCCAGCGCTGAGGTCGAGCCGGGCGGTGCGGTAGTTGCGGAAATCGGTCACGGCGACGCGGGTCACGCCGACAGGTTTTTTCGGGTGCGAAAGCACCCCGATTCCGGCCTGGTTACGCTCGTCATACGCCCCCATTCTCATACTCGTTCATATGGGGTGGGGGACCCCCAAAAACCAGCCTAGAAGCCTGAAAATTCGTGTGATTTTGGCGTTACACGCGCATCGGCATCAGCACGTAGAGAGCGCTCGTATCGGCACTGTCTCGGACCACCGTGGGGGAGGCTGCATCGGCCATCGCGAACAGCACCGCCTCACCCTCGATCTGCTCGGTGATGTCCAAGAGATAGCGCGAGTTGAAGCCGATCTCGATCGGGCTCGCCTGGTAGCGAACTTCCACTTCCTCAATCGCGGTGCCGTTCTCTGGACTGGTCGCCGACACAGTCAGAGTGCCCTTGTCGATTGCCAGCTTCACCGCGCGACTACGTTCGGTCGAGATCGTCGAGACGCGATCCACCGCCTCGGCGAATTCCTTGCACGGGACTTCGAGCATCTTGTCGTTGCCAGTGGGAATCACCCGGTCGTAGTCGGGGAAGGTGCCGTCGATCAGCTTCGAGGTCAGCGCGGCTTCGCCAATTGCACAGCGGATCTTGGTGTCGCTCAATGCGATCTGCACCTCGTCCTCGCCTTCGTCGACCAGCTTACGCAGCTCCAGGACCGTCTTGCGCGGCACGATGACCCCGGGAAGGCTCGCCGCGCCTTCGGGCGCGGTCATCTCGTAGCGCGCCAGGCGGTGCCCGTCAGTCGCCACCGACCGCAGCATCGGCACATTGTTCGACGTCGTCGCGTGCAGGTAGATGCCGTTGAGGTAGTAGCGTGTCTCCTCGGTCGAGATCGCGAAACGGGTGCGGTCGATGAGAGTGCGCAGCTCCTTCGCCGTCAGTGTGAACCGATGGGGCAGATCGCTGCCGGTCATCACCGGGTAGTCCTCGGGTGGCAGGCAGGCGAGGGTGAAGGTCGAGCGGCCAGAACGCAACACCATCTCGTTGCGGTCGCCGATGGTCTCGAGCTCGACCTGGGCGCCCTCGCGGAGCTTGCGGACGATGTCGTAAAGCGTGTGTGCCGGTGCTGTGGTGCGTCCGTCGCCATCGATTCGTGCGGGCACCGCCTCGACAATCTCAAGATCCATGTCGGTGGCGCTCAGGGCCAGCTTTCCCGACTTAGCCTGGAGCAGCACATTTGACAGGATGGGGATGGTCGTCCGTCGTTCGACAACGCTCTGCACGTGGCTTAGCGCCTTGAGAAGTGCGGCTCTTTCGATCGTGAGCTTCATGGTCGTCGCGGTGACTGTTAAAGGGCGGGAGGCAGAACCCGCCTGCCGTCCCGAGCGGATCGCGTCGGGGCGACAGACGGTTGAGCATCATAACACGGAAGCCCCGTCCCCCCAGCTTCATTCGCGGGGCCCGGGGCCTGCTCTACGGCGAAGCCGCGCTAGCTTCCGAGCATGCGCTGCAGCACGTCGACATCCTCGGCGAGGGCGCGGTCACTGCGCGTCAATTCCTCGATCTTGCGCACCGCATGCATGACGGTGGTGTGGTCGCGCCCGCCGAATTTGCGGCCGATCTCGGGCAGCGAGCGCTGGGTCAGCTGCTTCGCCAGATACATCGCTACCTGGCGCGGGCGGGCGACCACCCGGGCGCGCCGGCTCGATGTCATCTCGACCAACTTGATGTTGAAATGCTCGGCCACGCGGCGCTGGATCTCGTCGATCGTCACCCGCCGTTCGCTGGCGCGCAGTAGGTCCCGCAGCAGCTCCTGCGCATTTTCCAGAGTGAGGTCGCGCCGCACCAGTTGCGCGTGGGCGCCGAGCCGGTTCAGCGCACCCTCCAACTCGCGCACGTTGGAGGTGATCTTGTGCGCGAGGAACTCCATGACCTTCTGCGGCAGCCGGAGGCCCATCTGCTCAGCCTTCGACTCGAGAATACCGAGACGCAACTCGTACGTCGTCGGATGGATGTCGGCGACGAGGCCCCAACCGAGCCGCGAGCGCATCCGCTCTTCGAGCCCTTCGAGGTCGGAGGGCGATTTGTCGGCGGAGATCACGATCTGCCGGTTTTGATCAACCAGCGCATTGAAGGTGTGGAAAAACTCCTCCTGGGTCGAGTCCTTGCCGCCGATGAATTGCACGTCGTCAATCATCAACAGGTCGACCGAACGGAACTGCTCCTTGAAATCGATCTGTGATTTGAAGCGGATCGCCCGGACGAACTGGTACATGAACTTTTCTGCCGACAGGTAGATGACCTTGCGGCCGGGCGCGGTCTTACGGACATGCCAGGCGATGGCGTGCATCAAATGCGTTTTGCCGAGGCCGACGCCGCCATAAAGGAAGAGCGGGTTGAACGGCACCGAATGCACCGATGCGGCACAGGCCTCGGCCACCCGGCGCGCCGCCGCGTGGGCGAGCTCGTTAGGCTTGCCGACGACGAAATTCTCGAACGTCAGGCGCGGATCGAGCGGTCCCGAAAGCTGCCCCTTATCGTCAATAACCTCGGAAGCAACCCCGAGAGCACTCTCGGGAACGGCGCGCGGCGTGATGCTCATCGCAGCAGGCGCCGGAGCGGCGCCGTCCTTGCCATCCTGTCGTGCCGGCTCGTACCGCGTGCCGTGCGCCGAGACAACAAATGAGATGCGCTGCACTGCATCGTTTTCCGACCGCCACAGTGCCAGCAGGCGGTCGGAATAATGGGTCGCGACCCAGTCGCGCAAAAACCGTGTCGGCACGACGATAACCCCCTCGCCGGCGGCGACCCGCTCCACCGTCATCGACCGGAACCAGGAGCGATAGGCGGTTTCGCCAACCTCGCGTCTTAACCGCCCCAACACCCGGGTCCAGCAAGCCGGAGAATCCTGCGGCACCGCACCGTTCCCGTCGGACTGCGTCACTTGCCCCACCAAGATTGCCCCCCAGTTTTGTGCAGACTTGTTTCTGAGATGCCGCGAGGTTTACCAGAGACGGTTTGTTGAATTATAATATTACATCGATATACTTCCCTTTTTTCTCTGGTAAATCTTAGGCTTCGCGCGCGCACTTCTCGCATGCGAGTTTTACACTTTCTAAATTTCAGCTAGTAACCGATTTTTACACGGAGCCGGCGTGTCTCTGCTCCGTCGATAGAGACTGTAGCTTAGATGACGGATCGATGGCAACAGGATCGAAATGCGATTCGTGCGATTTTTTTATCGCGTGATACGTTTGCCAAAGACGAAGCAATCGCCAGCTGCGGCGACCGCATCGCGACACCGTAAAGCAAACTTAGAGAGCGTTGATTCGGGCCGCCAATCGCGACAGTTTGCGGGCGACCGTGTTGCGATGCATCACGCCCTTATTGATGGCGCGGTGCAATTCCGGCTGAGCCTCCTGGAAGGCCGATTGGGCGGCCGCCTTATCCCCGGTCTCGATCGCGGTCTCGACCTTCTTGACGTAAGTGCCGACACGGCTCTTCCGGGCGCCGTTGACCGCAGTGCGCTTTTCGGTTTGACGAACGCGTTTTTCCGCCGATTTATGATAAGGCATCGCTACCCGCGTAGGCGTGAGAGAGCGCGCTTATATCGGCGCCTGCTGCGGGCGTCAACCTGAGGCCGCCGCATAGCCGATTAACGGTTCTTGAAAGCGGGTTTTCGCTTCTCCACAAAAGCAGCCATGCCTTCCTTCTGATCTTCGGTGGCGAAGGTTGAGTGAAACAGGCGGCGCTCGAAGCGCACACCCTCGGCCAAGGTCGTCTCAAAAGCGCGGTTCACCGACTCTTTGACCATCATCACTGCCGGCTGCGATAGGCCGGCGATGCGCGTCGCCACCGCCAGCGCCTCTTCCATCAGCTTGTCGGCCGGGACGACGCGGCTGACGAGGCCGGCGCGCTCGGCCTCTTGCGCATCCATCATCCGGCCGGTCAGACACAAATCCATCGCCTTGGCCTTGCCAACAAAGCGCGGCAGGCGCTGCGTCCCCCCGGCGCCCGGCATGGTGCCGAGGTTGATTTCAGGTTGTCCGAACTTGGCGGTCTCGGCGGCGATGACGATGTCGCA
>DATNJF010000278.1:0-2343 GCA_035604035.1 Allostellaceae bacterium
CTGGCCGGCGCGCTCGTGCACGAGCCCCGGCTGATCATTTTGGACGAGCCGTTCACCGGGCTCGATGCCGCCTCGGCGCGCCTGGTCAAGAATGTGCTGCGCGAGCGGGTCGCCGAAGGATGCTCGGTGATCATGACGACCAACATCCTCGAGGTCGCCGAGCGCATGGCCGACCGCATCGGCGTGATGGCCGATGGCCGGCTCGTGGCGGAAGGCACTCTGGAAGAGCTGCAGCGCCAAGCCGGCGCCGGCGACGCTAGCCTCGAGGACACCTTCCTTGCCCTTGTGTCGACCGACACGGCGCGAGGCAGCATCGCCGCATGATCAGGGCCGGCACGCTCACCTGGTTCGCGCAGCACGAGACACGGCTCCTCTGGCGAGATTGGGCGTGGCTGCTCTCCGGCGGCCGGCGGCGGCGCGGCGTGACCGTGGTCGTGGGATTGCTGGTGTTTGTCGCCTTCATGCATGTCTTTGCGTACTTAACGTTGGCCCGCGCGCCCATTGCCTTCCCGCCCGACAAAGCCCTGCTGGTGACCCTCGGGGGAACCCTCCTCTTGTACTGGTCGCTGATGCTATCTCAGGCGCTGGAAGCGGTAACCCGCGCCTTCTACGCTCGCGGCGACCTCGATCTGATCCTGTCCTCGTCAGCCTCCGCGGAGCGGCTCTTCGCGGTGCGCATCGGTGCGATGGCGCTCAGCATCGCCGGGATGTCGCTGGCCTTGGCAGCGCCGGCGATCAATATTCTCGCCTGGCTGCACGGTGCGCGCTGGCTCGCCGCGTATGGAGTGGTGCTGGCGCTGGCAATGGTGGCGGTGGCGATCTCGCTGATGCTGACGATCGCCTTGTTCCGCACGATCGGCCCCAAGCGAACGCGGCTTGTCGCGCAGATCGTCGCCGCGGTGGTCGGCGCGAGCTTCGTGATTGGCGTCCAAATCGTCGCGATCCTGACCGTCGGCACGATGTCGCGCATCGTGCTCTTCCAATCCGAGCGGATCATCAGACATGCCCCGAATCCCGACAGCCTGTGGTGGCTGCCGATCGATGCGGTTATGGGGAATGGGGCGGCGCTGGCGGTCGTCCTCGCTCTGGGCGCGATCGTGTTCGCCGGTGCGATCCGCTTCTGTGCGCCGCGCTTCGGAGAGTTCGCGCTGGCCGCCGGTAATGTTGCGGTCAGCCGACGCTCGGCAAGCCGGCGCGCGCTCAAGTTTCGCCCGAGATCACCCGGTCAAGCCTTGCGCGGCAAGGAATGGGTGTTGCTGTTGCGCGATCCCTGGCTGATGTCGCAAAGCCTGATGCAGCTGCTTTACCTGCTGCCGCCGTTTTTTCTGTTGTCGCGCAGCTTCTACGGCCAGGGTCACAGCGCCGCATTGGTGGTTCCGGTGTTGATCATGGCTGCCGGACAATTGGCCGGGGGCCTCGCTTGGCTCGCCATTTCCGGCGAGGATGCGCCGGATCTGATCGCCTCCGCGCCGGTTGCCGCCCATCGCGTGTGGCTCGCCAAGGCTGAGGCGGTGGCGGCCGGGGTCGGGGTCGTGTTCGGCCCGCTCGTTATCCTTTTCGCGATCGTCGATCCGATGTTTGCCGTCATCGCCTCGATCGGCGTCGCCATGGCCAGCGCGGCGGCGGCGGCGATCCAGTTCTGGTTCCGCGCGCAGGTCAAGCGCAGCCTGTTTCGCCGCCGTCACGTCTCCTCGCGCATCGCTACCTTCGCCGAGGCGCTGTCGTCGATCGCCTGGGCGAGCGCCGGCGCTCTGGCGACGAGCAGTCTCTGCCTGGCGGTTGTCCCCGGGTTCATGGCGCTCGCGATCCTGACTGGGGCATGGATGCTGAGCCCGAAAAGAGCGTGACCCATCGGAAGACCGGCTTTTTGGTGGCGGCGCTCGATCAGGGCAGGGAAAGAGAGCCGATCGGCAAGCCTACCGCTTTGGATTGTTTTTCGACGGCTCGCCCGACCCTGGCGACAGGAATGCGTTCAACATACCGTCCGGAGCAGCCGGCAACGGGCTGACGACAAAGCCGTTGGCCTCGAGCTCGGCCTTGTTCTGATCGTCTTCCGAGAGATCTAGCTTGATCTGGTCCCATATTGCTTGGGCGCGCCTACGCGCATCCGGCGACCCGAGGCGCAACGCGATCAGGACCCGAATGGTCCGGTCGAGTGGGTCCTTGCTCGGGATCGACCCGTTCGCGATCAAGTCGGCCAGCGGGAGCTCGCTGTCGACATCGCCATACGCAATCGCCTGTTCCAGGAGAAAGCGCGCGCCCGCCGCGTGATCCCGGACCGATCCGTCGGCCACCATCGCGTCGACGATCGGTCGAGCCGCATCGATGACGTAGCGTGCGTAG
>DATNJF010000279.1:0-12963 GCA_035604035.1 Allostellaceae bacterium
CCGGATTGTGGAAGCGTTAAGCCTTAGCCGGCAGCCCGTCTCACGTCGCGGCCAGGCCCCATATTCTCGCGCGCCCGTTCCACAAGGTTCCCGAGATGATTTCCCCAGGCTTCCAGCGCCTGCCGTTTCTCGTTCAGATATTCATGGCGATCATAGATGCCGGTTACGCTGCGGTCGGCGTGGTTCAACACACGCCCGATAATGAACCGGCTTACGCCTAGCCGCCCCATCCCCGTGGCTGCCGTACGCCGGAGGTCATGGATCGTCCAAGGCTCGGAGGGCGTCTGGCTCACTGCATTACCTGATCCGGATGGTTGGTTCGCGCCGCCCTCGGCGAGCATCCGATCGAGCCGTTGCTTGGCCTTGCTGAAGCCGCCAAGGGGCCGATCGCCACGGGTGGTGAAAACGAATTCACCGATCCGCGGCACGTCGTCCAGAATTGCCCAGGCTAGCGGGGAAAGGGGAACGGCGTGAGCCCGATCTCCCTTGGTTCCAGCGGCGGCCAGTTCCCAAGTGCGCAACGTCCCGTCGATATCGGACCATCGCAGTGAGGCGATCTCGCCCTTTCGCTGGGCGGTGACGAGGGCGAACTTAAGGAAGAAACCGAAAGGGTAGGCGAGCGTATCGAGCGCCGTCCACAATCGCCTGATTTCGCCATCGCTGAGCGCACGCTCTCGCTTCGTCTCTGCACCCGGCTTGCCGACCCGGGAAACCGGGCTTGCCTCGATGATGTCCCGACTGATCGCCCAATTGAACAGCTTGCGCACCGCTGAGAGGGTCCGGTTCGCCATAACCGGCGCGCCGGCGTCAGCAATCGTATCGAGAAGATCGAGCACGTCGCGCCGTGTGATCGACTTGATGTCCCGACCACGCCATCTAAGCAGCACGTGCTTCTCGAAGATGCGACGCGTCTCCTTGATATAGGACGGACTGCGCTTTTGCGCTTCCAGGTGACGATGGATGAACTCGTCGACAACGCTGTCGACCGTATCGGGTGCCCGCCGCCCAGCCTGCTTAGCGGCACCGGGGTCAAGGCCTTCACCGACGGCTCGAAAGGCGTTGCGCGCCAGGTCGCGTGCCGCGCCGAGCTTGATCTTGGGGTAAGCGCCCAAAGTCAGCCGGTGTTTCCGGTTGCCCATCCGGTACATGGCGACCCAGCTCTTGGCGCCCTTATCAGTAACACGCAATCCAAAGCCCGGGAGTGCCGCGTCCCAGATCTCGAGCCGCCCAAAAGGAGGGGGTTTGATCGACGCGACGGCGCGATCGGAGAGAATTTTGCCTTTCATGGCGTAATTTCCTGGGGTACCATCGGGGTACCACGACATGGGCGTTAGCGGACGTATCGGGTCGATCGGTAATGTTATGCGAAATGGGCCTGATATCAAGGAATTCATTGATGAATTCCCGATTTATGGTTCGGCGGTGTTAGACGCCGTTATGTTAGGATACCTGACTTTTAATCAGTAGGTCTCGGGTTCGAATCCCGACGGGCTCACCACCAGCCAAAACCCCTATCGCTTACCGACCGGCACCGGGATACCGGGGATCTTCACCTTGGTCATGCCGAGGTGGTTGCGGCTGGTAAAGTAGAGCGACTTCCAGTCGTCGCCGCCAAAGGCGATATTGGTCGTCGCCGGCGCGCCGTGGACGATGCGGCCCAATTTCTTGCCGGTCTTGTCCATGACCCAGATGCCGCCGGCGCCGCCGCAATAGACATTGCCCTCGACATCGACCTTCATCCCGTCTGGCACGCCCGGCTCGGGTCCGCGCAGATCGGCGAACACTCGGTCGCTTGCCCGCACCAGCATGCCGTTCGGCATCATGTCGAAGGCGCGGATATGGCCGCGCCGCGTGTCGTTGATGTAGAGCACGGATTCGTCGGGCGAGAAGGCGAGCCCGTTCGGCAGCACGAAATCGTCGACCAGCAGCGAGTAAGTGCCCAGATCCGGGGTCAGCCGGTAGACGCCGGAGAAGGTCAGATCCCATTGCTGCGGCGGATTGGGATTGGTCCACGGGTCGGTGAAGTAGATCGCGCCGTCGGACTTCACCACGACGTCGTTGGGCCGGTTCAACTGGCGGCCCTGGAAGCTGTTGGCGATGACCGTGAGAGAGCCGTCGAGCTCCAGCCGGGTGACGCGGCGGCTATCGTGCTCGCAGGCAATCAGCCGTCCCTGCAGGTCGCGGGTCAGCCCATTGGCCCGGTTGGTCGGCTCCGAGAACAGCGACACGCCCTTGCCCGGGTCGTATTTCATCCGCTTGTTGTTGTGGATGTCGCTGAACAGCAGGTAGCCGCCCTCCTTCCACCATAGCGGTCCCTCGGCCGGCCCCTGGTCGCCGCCAAAGCCGTCGGCGAGGTCGTGGATCGTCTCCGACGTGTCGATGATCCGGTCGAGCGCCGGGTCGAGCCGTTCGATGCGCTTTTCGGGCATGGCATTTCCTCCGTATGGTTGGGCGTATCGGGCCACCTCCCCGTGCGAGGGTCAAGGTATTCGGATGGCGGAAGCGATTGCATTCGAGGAAGGCGGTGTCCGCGGCTTCCTGCATCGGCCGGAGAAGGCGAGCGGCGCCGGATTGGTGCTGACCCATGGCGCCGGCGGCGGTTGCCGGATGCCCTTGCTGGTCGCCGCCGCCGAGGCTTTCAGGGAAGCCGGCGTGACAGTGCTGCGCTGCGACCTGCCGTTTCGCCAGCGCCGACCGACCGGACCGCCCTCGCCCTCCGGCGCCGCCGCCGACCGCGCCGGGCTCCGCGAAGCGGTTGCCGCACTGCGCCCGACCGTCGCCGGTCCGGTCTTTCTCGGCGGTCAATCCTACGGCGGGCGTCAGACGACAATGCTGGCGGCAGATGAGCCCGGCGTGGCGGATGCGCTCTTGCTGTTCTCCTATCCCTTACACCCGCCCGGCAAGCCCGATCGGCTCCGCACTGAGCACTTCCCCCGCATCACCGTCCCGGCGCTGTTCGTTTCGGGCACGGCCGACCCGTTCGGTTCGCCCGCCGAGCTGCGCGCCGCGGTCGGGCTGATCCCCACTCCGACCCGGATCATCACCATCGATGGCGCCGGGCACGATCTCAAGCGCGGCCGGTTCGATCTCGCCGTCGTCGTCAAGGCGCTGCTGGCGCTGGTGCCGGCTTGAGCTATCATCGCGGCGGAACGTGCAAAGGTGCACCAATGGCCGACGGCGGCGGCGGGTTCATGGAGGCGGTGCAAGCGCGGGTCGCCGAGACGCTCGACGCCTGCACCCGCTGCGGCAAGTGCGTCGAGGCCTGCCCGATGGTCGTGCCGGCCGGTCTCGATCCCGCGAACGCGGTCGCGATCGTCGAGGGCACGCTCGACCTGCTCGCCGGCGGCCCCGGCACCCCCGACGAGCGCTGGGCCGAGGTCTGCACCAATAGCGGCAAATGCATCCCCGCCTGCGATTACGGGGTCAACCCGCGCTTCATGGTCAACATGGCCCGTATCGCCAGCATGAACGCGAAGAAGGGCGAGGCCGAAGTGCGGCGCGGCGCCCAGCAATACTTCAACTCGATGGGGCGCAGCACCCGCACCATCTCGCGCCTGCAATTGTCGCCCGAGGTGCTAGAGCAACTGGCGCCGCCGCTGCGCGCGCCCGGCGAGTACCAGACGCCGGACATCGTCTTCTATACCGGCTGCAACGTCATCAAGACGCCGCACATCGCCCTGCTAGTCCTGGAAGTGCTCGACGCGCTCGGGGTCAGCTACGAGGTCATGGGCGGCACCGCGACCTGCTGCGGCATCGAGCAATTCAAGCGCGGCGACCCGAAGGTAGCGGGCCGGCTCGGCTTCAACGCGATCGAGCGGCTGGCGCGGCCCGGCGCGCCGAAGGTCGTGTCATGGTGCCCGAGCTGCTTCATCCAGATCGGCGAGGTGGCGATGCCGGCCTACGCCGCTTCGACCGGGGCGACGATGCCATTCGAGATCGCCCCGCTCGCCGAGCTTTTCGCCGAGCGGCTCGACGATCTGCAGCCCCTGTTCACCCATCGGGTCGAGAAGCGCGTCGCGCTCCAGGAGCGCTCGGCGGTGCCGAGCATCATGGTCGCCGTGAAAGAGGTGCTACGCGCGATCCCCGGGCTCGAACTCGTCGAGCTCGACGTGCCGGTGATGAGCACCCAGGCGAGCCACCTCGCGGTGCTACCGCAATTCAAGGAAGAGCTGCGCCAGCGCGAGTTCGCCGCGGCGGCGGAGGCCGGTGTCACGACCATCGCCTCGATCTTCCACGCCTGTCACCGCGACCTCATCACCTATCAGCCGCGCGTGACCTTCGAACTGTTGAACTTCATGGAGTTGATCGGCGAGGCGATGGGCATCCACATCCCCGACCTCTACAAGCGCCTGCGGCTGATGGGCGACATCGACCAGATCATCGCCGACACCTCCGATATGATCGCCGCCAACCAGCTCGACCTCGACACCGTGCGCGACGAGATCGCCGCCGACATGTTCAAGGGCGGCTGAAGGTTTTCTGGCTCAAGCATTTGCTGTAATTCGCTATTCCTGCTAGGCCGGTTTGACTTGCGCGGCTGAGCGAGTTTCGCCCGATCGACACAGTTCAGCCGGCCGGGAGCAAGGGGACAGTCCATGGACCTGAAAGAGGCTGTCGCCGTCGCCAAAAACCAGATCGCCGATATCTTCGCCGCCGACCCACCGCAAAATGTCCGTCTCGAGGAATTCCTGTATGACGATCATCTCGGGGTCTGGTCTCTGACGATCGGGTTTGCCTTGAGTTCGGTTCCTCGGGCCCGCAGCTACAAGATCGTCCAGGTCATGGAGGCCAACAAATCCGTTCTATCCGTCAGGGATCGATAACGCTCTAGAGCTCCGCGTTCTGCGCGGTGAAGATTGAGCCGTAGCCCTGTTTCGACCAGTCCGGCGGCACCGGGCACGGGGTGGGGTCGAGATGCGCGACCGTCGCCGGCTGGCCGCGCACGATCTCGCCGGTATAGCGGCACGGGGTCGGGGTCGGCATCCAGGTGAAGGCGTCGGCCGAGCTGTAGACAAAGAGCGCCACCGGCCGCACCCGGTTGGTCGCGTTGGCGCGCGAGCCGTGCACCGTCCGGCAATTGATCGCGATCACCGTGCCGGCCGAGCCGGTGAGGTCCTCGGCGCGGCTCATCTCAATCTGCACATGGTCGGATTGGCGGATCGCGCCGCTCCACGCGCCCTTGTCGTCGCGGTGAACAAAGATCGGCCCGTTATGGCTGCCGGGAATGCAGGTCAAGGGCCCCTGCTCCACCGGCACGTCGTCGAGATAAATCCCCAGGGTCACCGGGCTGTAATTGGTGTGCGGCCAGGCCGGGATGTCCTGATGCCAATCGACGATCTCGCCCGAGCCCGGGTATTTGTAATTGAGCTTCGACGAGTGGAACTTGACGTCGGGCCCGACGAGATCGGCGGCGATGTCAGCGAGCGGCGATTCGCTGCAGATGCACCAGAAATCGGGGTGACGATCGACCAGCGCCCGCAGCCGCCGCACATGCGGATGGTCGGCGCGGTGCTGCGGGCCGATGTCGAATTCCTCGTTCGACGCGGCGACGGCGCGGCTCCTCTCGATAAATTCGGCCGAACGGGCGCGCAGCAACTCCAGCCATTCGTCCGGAATCAGGCCTTCGGCGGCGAGAAACCCGGTCGCGAAATAGCGCTCGCGCTGTTCCTGGCTCAGCACGCGCGGCTCGTGCGCGAGAATGGCTTCGGGCGTCATGCAGGTAATTCTAGGTCCGCGCGCCTGGCGATGACCAGCCATGAGCGAAGCGGGATTGCCATGCAGTTCCACGCAGGATAAATAGGCGCACCTACGCCTAATTACTGGCAACGGTGAGTTCGATGCCTTCCCGGCTCCCCTGGACGCTGATTGCCGCCGCCTCGGCGATCCTCTTGATCACCATGGGCGCGCGGCAGACGATCGGGCTTTTCATCGCGCCGCTCGACAGCGCGACCGGGCTCGGCATCGTCTCGATCAGTTTGGCGGTCGCCGTCGGGCAATTCGTCTGGGGCTTGGCGCAGCCAGTGTTCGGCGCCTTCGCCGACCGTTACGGACCAGGCCGGGTCATCACCTTCGGCGGGATCATGCTCGCCATTGGCACCGCGATGACCCCGTTCGTGCATTCGGAGTGGGCTCTGATCGGCACGCTCGGCATCGTCAGCGCGTTCGGCGCCGGCGCGGGCAGCCTATCGATCCTGATCGGATCGGTGATGCAGCGCCTGCCCGGCGAGCGGCGGTCCTTTTCGGCCGGGGTCATCAATGCCGGCGGCTCGCTCGGCCAGTTCGTCTTCGCGCCGATCGTGCAAATGGCGATCCTTGGCATCGGCTGGGTCGGCGCGATGCTCGGCGTAGCGGCGGCGACATTGCTGACCCTGCCGCTGGCGCTCCTGATGCGCCGAAAGAAGGTGCCGACGACGGCGGCACAAGCGGCCGCGCCAACCGAACCCGCGCTCAGTCTCGGCCAGCAGCTCAAGGTCGCCGCTGCCGAGCGCAGCTATTGGTGGCTGCATCTCGGCTTCTTCACCTGCGGCTTTCATGTCGCGTTTCTGGTGACGCATTTGCCGGGCGAGGTGCGGCTGTGCGGCTTGTCGCCGACGGTCGGCGCCAATTCGCTGGCGATTATTGGGCTGGCCAATGTTGCCGGCAGTCTCGGGGTCGGTTGGCTCGGCACGCGCTTCCGGCTGAAACACCTGCTCTTCTGGGTTTACCTCATACGCGCTGCAGCGATCCTCGTGTTCATGGCAGCGCCAAAGACCGCGACGACCTTCTATCTCTTCGCGCTCGCGCTTGGCGTTTCGTGGCTGGCGACCTTGCCGCCCACCGCCGGCATCGTCGGCAAGCTATTCGGCACGCGCTATCTGGCGACCTTGATCGGCCTGACCTTGCTGACCCATCAGCTTGGTGCGTTCTATGGCGCCTGGCTCGGCGGTGTCGCGGTTGCGCGTCTCGGCGACTACACCTGGATGTGGTACGCCGACGCGGCGCTGGCGACTTTCGCCGCGCTGATCAACCTGCCGATCCGCGAGGCGCCGGTGATGCGCGTGCCCGCCGTCGCCTGAGTCTGGACGCCCGGTCCTCCACCCGCCATCATCCTCCCGACACGCGGGGGGAGGAAAAGATGGCTGCGGGGCAAGACACGATCGAAGCCGATTTCATCGTCGTCGGCGCCGGCTCGGCCGGCTGCACGGTCGCGGCGCGCCTCTCCGAAGACCCTGGCACCCGAGTAATTTTGCTCGAAGCCGGCGGCGAGGATACCAACCGCTGGATCCACATCCCGCTCGGCTTTGGCAAGACCTTCGCCGACCCATCGGTCAATTGGTGCTACGAGACCGAGCCCGATGCCGGCGCCAATGGCCGCAAGGTGTTCTGGCCGCGCGGCAAGGTGCTGGGCGGGTCCAGCTCTATCAACGGCATGGTCTATATCCGCGGCCAGGCCGAGGATTTCGACCATTGGCGCCAGCTCGGCAACACCGGCTGGTCGTTCGACGATTTGCTACCCTATTTCCGGCGCGCCGAGCATCAGGTGCGCGGCGGCGACAAATTCCATGGCAGCGGCGGCCCCCTCGCCGTCTCCGATGTCGAGCGCCATCCGATCGCCGAGGCGTTCATCGACAGCGCGATGGCGCTGGGCTTCGAGCGCAACGACGACTTCAACGGCGCGCAGCAGGACGGCGTCGGCTATCACCAAACCACGACGCGCAACGGCAAGCGATGCTCGACCGCGGTCGGCTATCTGAACCCGGCGCGCGGCCGCGCCAATTTGCAGATCGTCACCCACGCGCATTCGGAGAAGATCGTCGTCGAGGGCAAGCGCGCGGTCGCGGTCCAGTACCGCCAGGGCGGCGAGGTGAAGACCGCCCGCGCCCGCCGCGAGATCGTCCTCTGCGGCGGTGCGATCGGCTCGCCCCAATTGCTGCTGCTGTCCGGCATCGGGCCGGCGGCGCAGCTGGCCCAGCACGGGATCGCCGTTGTGCAGGACTTGCGCGGCGTCGGCCAGAACTTGCAGGACCACTATTCGGCGCCGATCAAGCTCAAGAGCCGGCTGCCGGTCACGGTCAACGACGTGATGCTGAGCAACGTCAAGAAACTCAAAGTCGGGATGCAGTACTACATGTTTAAGACCGGCCCGCTGGCGATGATCAGCTCACCGGCGGCGCTCTTCGCCAAGACCCGGGCTGAGCTCGCTACCCCCGACATCAAATGCTCGATCTCGCCGTTCAGCGCCGACCGGCCGCAGGATGGGCTGCACAAATTCTCTGGCTTCACCATGATCGCCTATCAGCTGCGGCCGGAAAGCCGCGGCGAGATCAAATTGAAGAGCGCCAACCCGGCCGACCCGCCGGCGATGATCCCCAATTACCTCTCCGACCCGGTCGATCAGCAGACTATCGTCGACGGGCTGAAACTGTGCCGGCAAATCCTCGCCCACCCGTCGCTCGCGCGCTTCATCGCCGAGGAGTTCCAGCCCGGACCGGGGATCACGAGCGATATCCAGCTGCTCGACTATGCCCGCCAGCGCGGCGGCACGGTCTATCACCCGACCAGCACCTGCAAGATGGGGGTCGACGCGATGGCGGTGGTCGATCCCCAGCTCAGGGTGATCGGCATCGAGGGACTGCGCGTCGCCGACGCCTCGGTGATGCCGACCGTCATCTCGGGCAACACCAACGCCGCGACGATCATGATCGGCGAGAAACTCGCCGACATCGTGCGCGACAAGCTGTGCCTCGCAGCGTAGGGCGGAAAAGCTTGCCCGCGGGCTTAGCCGCGGGGCAGCGCCTTCCGCCGACACCGCACCATCCGATGCGGATGACGCTTCGCTTATCCGCCGTACGCCACTAGACTTTCGGCCAATCGAGCGGAGGCTGTCATGACCGCGATCCACACCGCGCGTTTCGATCACAAGATGGCCTGGCGCGGCGGCGATTTCAGCAAAGACGACATCGCCTTCGACCTGACCGCGCGCCATCAAGCAGCGCTCAAAGACGTGCTGCACCGGACGGCGAAGGCCGATATCGCCCAGATCATGCCGGCGGATTGCCGGCATCCGGCGCTCGATGCCGATCTGGAGCGCGTGTTCGACGAAATTCAGGACGGGCGCGGCATCGTCATCGTGCGCGGCATCCCGGTGGCGGGTCACTCGGTCGAAGAGGTCAGCCGCATGTTCTGGGCGCTCGGCGCACATTTCGGCCGCGGCGTGTCGCAGAGCGCGCTGGGCGACGTGCTCGGCCAGGTGCGCGACGAGACGCCGCCCGGCGGTGAGGAAAGCGCGCGCGGGTATACCAGCCGCCGCGAATTATCGCTGCACTGCGACCTGGCGCAGATCGTCGGGCTCATGTGCGTGCGCCAGGCGCGCGCGGGCGGCGAAAGCCAATATGCCTCAGGGCTCGCCATTCATAACGAGATCGCCGCCACACGGCCGGACCTGCTGCCGGTGCTCTATCGCGGCTTCCCCTATCACCGGCGTGGCGAAGAAGCGCCCGACCAGCCCTGCGTCACCCCTTACGACATCCCGGTTTTCTCGGTGCGCGAGGGGCAGCTCAGCACCTTCATGGTCGGCGAAATCTTCAACGCCGCGTTCCGCGAGTTGAAGCGCGCCTTCACCAAGGAAGAAATCGAGGCGATCGATCTGTTCCGCGCGACAGCGCAACGGCTGCAGTTCGAGACGCGCCTCGAGCCGGGGGAAGCCACCTTCCTCAACAACTACACGGTCATGCACGCCCGCTCCGAATTCGAGGATTGGGACGAGCCAGACAAGAAGCGGCTGATGCTGCGCTTGTGGCTCGATGCCGAGCGCAAGGTCCGGCCGCATGTGCCAGAAATTCACATATACGAGAATAAGGACGGGCGCAGCGGCATCGATTATCAGCCGGGAAGGCTCCCGGCGGTCGCCGCCTATCGCGCTCCGGACGCGCTGGTCCGCCAACCGGTGGCCGCGAAGTAGCCTTGGTCATGGCCGAGAGCGATCCGGCCCAACGCTACCGCGCCAATCTGCAAGGCGAGGTCGACAGCGCCGGGCTCTACCGCGCGCTCGCCGATACCGAGGGCGATCCGAAGGTCAGCGAAGTCTATCGCCGCCTCTCCGCGGTCGAGGAGGCGCATGCCGAATATTGGCGCGGCCAGCTCGCTAAGATCGGCGCCAAAGCCGGCGCGCTGCGGCCCGACTGGCGCAGCCGGGCGCTCGCCTGGCTGGCGCGACGCTTCGGCCCGCAATTCATCCTGCCAACCCTCAGCACCTTGGAGCGGCGCGATGTCGGCTCCTATGACAGCCAGCCCGAGGCCGTCGCGGGCGGGCTGCCATCGGCGGAGCGCTCGCACAACCGCGTCGTCCAGGCGCTGGCGTCATCGTTCCCAGCCGGCGCCGCGGGCTCGACCCTGGCCCAAGTCGAAGGCCGGCACCGTTCCGGCGGCAACGCGCTGCGCGCCGCGGTGCTCGGCGCCAATGATGGGCTGATGTCCAATCTGAGCCTGGTAATGGGCGTCGCCGGGGCCGAGGTCTCCGGCAAGACGGTCCTGCTGACCGGCATTGCCGGGCTCATCGCCGGGGCCTGCTCGATGGCGATCGGCGAGTGGCTCTCGGTCACCAGTTCGCGCGAATTGAGCCAGAAGCAGATCGACATTGAGGCCGACGAGCTGGCGCACGCACCGGAGGAGGAGAAGGAGGAGCTGATCCTCATTTACCAGGCCAAGGGTCTCGACGAGGCGCAGGCCCGTGCGCTCGCCGACAGGCTCATGTCCAACAAGGACACCGCGCTCGACACGCTGGCGCGCGAGGAGCTGGGGATCGACCCGGCCGAGCTTGGCGGCTCGCCGTGGGCAGCCGCCGCGTCGTCCTTCGCGCTGTTCGCGACAGGCGCGATTTTCCCGGTGGCGCCGTTCTTCTGGCTTACCGGACTCGCCGCAATTGCCGCCAGCGCCGCGCTCAGCGGCCTAGCGCTGATGGCGGTCGGCGCCGGCACGTCGCTCTTCACCGGACGGTCGTTCGCCTTCTCGGCCGCGCGTCAGCTTTTCGGCGGCCTCGCCGCCGCGGCCATCACCTATGGCATCGGCCGGCTGATCGGGGTCGCGGTGACGGGTTAGCTCACCAGAGCTGCACGAAAATCAGGATCATCCCGACCACCGACACGGCCCAGGCCAGGGTGCGCAGCCACGGGATACCGGCGAGGTAGATGAGCCAATGGGCGAGCCGGCCCCAGAAGAACAATTCGGCGCCGAGCAGCGTCATCGGGCTCGCCTTATTGGTGATCTGCGCGATCAGCACCAGCGCGATAAACAACGGCAGGCTTTCGAGCATGTTGCGGTGCGCCCGCTGCGCCCGCCCAGCGAACCCGTGGAGGGTCGAATGAGTTTCCCGGTTGCCGGCCAAGGTGCCGAGGCCGATCTGCGCGCTCGCCGCCATCGCCGCGATCACGACCTCGATGAATGTCAACGCCACCGACCATAGCAGCAGCTTCAAATCGGGTGTCATCGCGCCCTCCCCGGCTCATCGGTTGGCGCCAGCGCGGAAATTCGCGCTGCCGGCTCGCTCGAAAGAGTGGCGGTTTTCAGCCGTTGGATCAACCGAAGCGTTCACTTTTACCGCGCCGACGCGGAACGACCGCCGTACGCGGGCGGAAAGTAGAACTAGACAGCGAGCCGGTAGAAGCGCGCCGCTGTCCCGGCGAAGAGATCGGCTTTCTCAGAGGCCGAGGCGCCGCTAGCGAGCCGCTTGAACGCATTCCACATCACCGGATAGCTGCACGCCCCCTTGTCGACCGGGAAGTTGCTCTCGAACATGCAGCGATTGGCGCCGAAATCCTCGATGCAGGCCTCGACATAAGGGCGCCAGGCATTGGCCATCTCGCCCGAGGACGGCGGCAACGGCGCTAGATGGAAATCGAACGCGTTGACGATCATCGCCAGCCCGCCGAGCTTCACATAGACGTTGGGACACTTCGACAACTCCTTGATGGCGGCGCGCCAGACCGGGAACACCTCGCTGCGCTTATACGGCCCGACCCCAAGCGGCCCGCCGAAATGGTTGAGCACGATCTTGGTCTCGGGGCACTCGCGCGCCACCTCGGTCAGCATCTTGATCTGCGGATGGTAGATCCAGGCTTCGAAGGTGAGGTTGTGCGCGGGAAGCCGCTTCATCCCGCGGCGGAACTCGGGCTCCTCCATCAACCCAGCCGTCGGGACATAAGACGAGCCGCTGATGATCGCCGGATCGTAGGCCGCGATCTGGCGAATGCCGCGGAAGCGCCCGCCGGCCGCCGCGATCTGACCTTCGAGAACCGCATCGACATTGGGCAGCCGCAGATCGGCAAAGCTGACGATGCCGGCGCAAATCTTGGTCTTGCCGCCACGCCGGTCGCCTTCCTCGGCGATGGTGCGGACAAACTCGCTCTCGCCGATGGCGCGCATCTCCTCCGGCCCGCTGGTGCGGTAGCCCGAGCCGCATTGGATGAACACGGTGGCGACGATGTTATGGCCGGAATTGCAATCCGCCAGCAACTCGTCGAGCAGATAGCGGCTGCCGGGATGGTCCCACAGATGATGGTGCGGATCGACGATTGGCAGGCCGGGTCCGAGGATTTCCTCGGTCAGCTTGCCGAGCCACTCCGGATTGGGCAGCGGGCGGGGATAGGCGCGGGCTTCGACTGGCATGGCGATCTCCCTGAGAGTAGCGGGCCGATTTGACAGCGCCGCGTGCTGACGTCACCGTTCCCCAATCCCACCGCGAAATCAACCGGCCGCAGGAGAACCCCCTCATGACCGATCCTTACGCCCGCTACACCCGGCTCAAATTCGACCGGCCGCATCCCAAGGTGCTGCGGGTGACGATGGATAACGGGCGGATGAACACCGCCGACGAAGCGATGCACGCCGAGCTTGCCGACATCTGGCGGGACATCGACCGCGACGACAGCGTCCATGTCGCGATCCTCGCCGGCGCCGGCAAGGTGTTCTCGGCCGGCGGCGACTTCA
>DATNJF010000280.1:0-10690 GCA_035604035.1 Allostellaceae bacterium
CGGAATGGTGATGCAGCCTAGCCTGCCGTTCTCGCTCGCGGTCGCGCTCGGGTTCAATATGGTCTTCGTGCTGAGTGGCCTGCTTGGCCCGCGAGTCCTGATCGCGCTGTTCACAGGGCGCTATCGCCGACCGCGATCGGAACAGCGTATCGTCCTATTTCTCGATCTCCACGACTCGACCCGCCATGCCTAGAGGCTCGGTGACGAGGATTTCCACCGTTTCCTCAATCAGGTATTTTTTGACATCTCCGACCCGGTGCTTGCCGCGGGAGGCGAAATTTACCGGTATGTCGGCGACGAGATTATCATCACCTGGCCGCTGGGCGCGCGGCGTACGGGACGCAGACTGCATCGCTTGCTTCTTCGCCATCGAGGATGCGCTCGCCCGCAGGAGCGGCGCCTATCTTCGCGCTTTCAACACCGAGCCGCGCCTGCGTGGAGCGATCCATGCCGGCGCTCTGGTCGTGGGCGAGATGGGCGATCTGAAACGCGAGATCGTCATGCTCGGTGACACCATGAACACCGCCGCGCGGATCGAGGAGATGTGCCGCAGCACGGGGCACAACTTCCTGGCCTCGGCTGCGGTGCTCGACGCTATCTCGCGCCTGCCGCCCGGAGTGAAGGCCGAGCCGCTAGGCGACGTAACGCTGCGCGGCAGAGAAGCGGATATTCAACTCTTCGCCCTTGGCCGCTAGCACGAGCCGCCCGCCCCGTCCGCTAAGGTTCGATCTCCTGCACGATTTCGAACACTTCGCGGCGGCGCGTCACTCTTCCCTGCCAGGTCTTGTCGAAATCGGCGATCAGCGGCGTGGCCGTGTCCGATTTATGGATCGCCTCGGCGGCCTCGACCGAGTCGAATTCGTAGAAGGCGACGTGCGCGCCCGGTTCGCTCTTGCTCCAGCAGCGCCAGGCGCGTTTTGCGCCGAAAACCCGGAGCGCCCAGGGCAAATGGTCGGTTTCGTACCAGTGATCAAAGCGCGCGCGGTCGGCTTCGGGCACCTCCGCCCGCACCGCCAGATAGGCTTTTGGCATGTCAGTCCTCGTCGAGGGTGAACCCGACCTTCAGGGTAACCTGAAAATGATGGATCTTGCCGTTGTCGATGTGGCCGCGCGTCTCAACCACTTCGAACCAACGCAGCCCGCGCAACGTCTTCGACGCGCGGGCGATCGCCATATGGATCGCATCGTCGATGCTCTTTTCCGACGAACCGACGATTTGAATAACGCGGTAGACATGGTCGTCCATCGCTGCCTCCCTGCCGTCGTGGTCACCAGTCGCAAGAGTGCTGGTGCGACACTATCAGCCAACGTTCGGTTCGGGACAACGATCCTGCGCCGCCGGCGCAATCAGCTCGCGACGGCCTCCCGGTCGAATACGGCGCGCAGCTGCCGTGCCAGCAGGGTCTTGGTATAGGGCTTGGCGATAAAGGCGAAGCGACGCCCGCGATCCCCGAGGTCTTCGGCGCGAACCTCGCTGTAGCCCGAGGTGCAAAGCACCGGGATACCCGGCCGCAGCTGGCGCACGACAGCCCCCAGCTCGTTGCCGTCGAGCGCCCCCGGCAGCATGACGTCGGTAAAGAGGAGATCGATCTGGGCAGCGCCCTCGATGATTTTAAGCGCCTCCTCCGCATCGGCGGCGGCGAGCACCTGGTAGCCGAGATCGCTCAGCATGCGCGTCACGGCGCGGCGGACAAGCGGGGCATCCTCGACCAAGAGGACGGTTTCGCCGCTGCCGCCGCTCGGCAGCGCGACCTGATGCCGGGCCGGCTTGGCAGCGCGGCGGCACGGCAGGAATAGCCGGACGGTCGTGCCGCTGCTCTGGCTGCCGATTTCGGCGTAGCCGCCGGATTGCTTGGCATAGCCGTAGACTTGGCTCAATCCGAGGCCACTGCGCCCGCAATCCGACTTAGTGGTGAAAAACGGCTCGAAGGCGCGCGCCGAGACCGCCGGCGCCATGCCCGTCCCGGTGTCGCGCACGGTGATCAGCGCGTAGTCGCGCGGCGCCAGCCCGGGCTGGATCGCGGCATCGCTGTCGCCGGCATCGATCCGCGCGGTCTCGATCGTCAGCGTGCCGCCGCGCGGCATCGCATCGCCAGCGTTGAGCGCGAGATTGAGCAGCGCCATTTCGAACTGGCTGCGATCGGCGAAGACCCATGCGGCGTGCGGGCTGAGGTCGGTCTCGATGGCGATATTCGCCGGCAGGACCAGTCGCAGCAGCGTGCGGGTTTCGACGACTGCCCGGTTAACGTCAAAATCGGCCGCGTCGAGCGGCTGGCGGCGCGAATACGCGAGCAGCTGCAGGATTATGTTGGTCGCCTGCTCGATCGCTGCCTGCGCGCCATCAAACAACGGCTGCGTCGCTTCGGTGGGCAGGACCTCCTGGCTCAGCGCTTCGAGATTGAGATTGATCGCCAGCAGCATGTTGTTGAGCTCATGCGCAATGCCGCCGGTGATCTGGCCTAGCGCCTCCATGTTCTGGGCCTGGCCGAGCTTGTCGTTCTTGCGGCGGCCGGCAGCCGCCAAAAATGGCACGACCCGATCGACCTCGCTCACCACTTCAGCTCCACCTCGATATCGACAAATAAAGACACGCTAACCGCGCATTTCAGACCTTTTAGGAGATGCACGTGAAAAATTGTGTTTACGCCTCCAGCACAATTCTACCGGGACAGCCCTGTGGCGTTTGCGCCTTGTTAACCCTATCCGGCTAGCCTCGCTCGCGCCGGTGCCCCCAGAGCAGGCTCCAGACCTTAGCCTCGCCCCGCCGCGGATGTCGCATGAGACTATTGCTTGCCGATGACCATCATCTCGTGCGCGAAGCGATCGCCACGTACCTGACGCGCGCCGCACCGGATATTTCCTGTGTGGAGGCGGCGGATTTCCAGCAGGTCCGCGAACGGCTCGCCCACGACGCCGATTTCGACCTCATCATCCTTGATTACCGGATGCCGGGTATGAACGGGCTTGCCGGGCTGGATGAAGTCAAAACCAAGCTGCCCCAGGCGCGGGTTGCGATCATGTCGGGCGTGATGGATAGCAGCGACGCCGAGCGCGCGCTCGAACGCGGCGCCGCCGGCGTCATCATGAAAAGCCTACGCGGAACGGCGCTTTTGACGGCGCTACGGCTCATCGTGGCGGGCGAAACCTACGTGCCGGGCGCGGTGGTCAACGCGCTTCCCGGCCGCCACACGGCGGCGCGCCCGTCGTTTGGCAATCTCACCCCGCGCGAGATGGACTGCATCGAACAGCTGGTGCGCGGCTCACCCAACCGCGAGATCGCGGACAGACTGGCCATCTCAGCGACGACGGTGAAACTGCATCTCAACAGCGCGTTCAAGAAGATCGGCGCGCGCAACCGCTCCGACGCCGTGCGCATCGCGATGCTGCAGGGCGTGAGCGGGGTCTGAGGAGGATCGACAGATGAGCGTGGTGTTGGTGATCGATGACGATCCGGCGGTGTGCCTCGTGATGCAACATGTGCTGGAACGCCACGGCTTTGAGGTGAAGACCGCCTCCGATGGGCTATCAGGCCTCAGCCGTTTCGCCGAGCTTAACCCCGACCTCGTCATCGTCGACATCCTGATGCCGGGCAAGGAAGGCATCGCCACCATTCTCGAAATGCGCGAAGCTCGGCCCGAGGCGCGCATCCTAGCGATGACCGGCGGCGGGACTTTCGCCGCCAATGAGGTTTTACGGATCGCCGAGCTGATCGGCGCGGACCACAGTCTCAAAAAGCCGTTCGCGCCGGCCGAGCTCGTCGCAACGGTTGAGCGCTGTCTGGCGAGCTAGTTCGATCCGCGCCGTCGGCAAGACCGCCTGAGTACCCCATACCAAAGGTCTAATCCGCGACGCTTCGGCCAGGGGCCGGACGGCTGCGCGCCTTACGGCAGCCGAATAAAGTCGGGCCTCGTTCAAACAGGACCCGCCATGTGCGATACCGCCCGACCGCCGAGTGGCCCTTCGCCGCACGAATGACAACGGTTCTGGTCATCGACCGCGACGCCGAGACAAGGCTCGTCGCGCAGCGCGTGCTCGAACGCGCCGGGTTTGCCGTGTCGACCGCAGGGGGAGATGGCTACCTTCCCAGGGGTGTTTTCGATCTCGTGGTCGCCGATCTCGCTGAAGTCAGTCTCGGATACCTACAGCGGCGGTATCCTCAGGTGCGGGTTCTCTCCTTAGCGAGTGAAGGCGGCGCCGACCTGTCGAAGCCGTTCACTCCAAGCCAGTTGCTGTCCGCAGTTCGGCTCTGTCTGGCACGGCGTTGAGCCCTAGCCCGCGCGGCGCCACCACGGTATAGCCACGACGCTGACCGCGACGGCGATCCCAACCAGACGGAAGACGGCGCGGAACGCGTCGAGGAAGCCCGCCGCCGTGTCGGCGGCTTGCACGACATGAAACAGCAGCGTTAATAGCGCTGCCCCGGTCACGGTGCCGATCGTACGCGTGAGGATCGCCAGGCTCCCGGCGACGCCGCGATCAGAGACCGGCGACGAGCGCATGACGATGTCCATGTACGCGGTCTGAAACAGACCGACCCCAAGCCCCTGCACCGCCAGGGTCGCCATCATCACAGCCGGAGAGACCTCGGCTCCCCACAGACCGATCAGGAACAGCCCGCCACCGACCGTGAGAAGCCCCAGCGCGGCAACCCGCTCGGCGGCGACGCGGGCGATGAGCCATCCGGCGCCCGGGGCGGCGAGCGCCATCGTCGCCGAGCCGACCGCCAGCACGGCGCCTGCCATCGGCAGCGGCATCAGTGCGAACCGGGCGAAGAAATAGGGCACGAACAGCAGCACCGAGAATGTCGCCAGGTACATCAGCACGGTCACGAGATTGACCGCGGTGAAGCCGATGTCGCGAAACATCTCGATGCGCACGACGGGCCGAGCAGCGCGGCGCTCCCACCAGACGAAAAGCGCGAGGCTCGCGACCGCCGCCGCAAGCAGCGCCGCGGGCTCGATACCGCCGACGCGCGACGCGGCATTGATACCGAACAGGAGCGCCGTCAGTCCCACGGCCAGCAACAGCGCACCAAGCACGTCGAAGCGCTCGCCGGTGCTGGCTCTCGGCGGCGGCAGGCCGCGCAGCGAGAGAAGGCTCGCCAGCGCGATCGGCGCGCGGAACCAGAACACCGCCGGCCAGCCCCAACGCGCGACCATCGCGCCGCCGATCAGCGGACCCAGCGCCGAGCCGAGCGCGAAGATCAATGTGAAGACGCCGATCGCGTGGGCGCGGCGCGCTTCCGGGTAAAGCCCGGTCACCAGCGCGGGCGCGCAGCTGATGACGAGCCCCGCGCCGATCCCCTGCAGGAACCGGCAGAATAACAGCCAGCCGAAACTCGGCGACGCGGCGCAGAGCAGGAAGGCGACAACGCTCCATCCGAGCCCGGCGCGAAACACCCGCGCGTGACCGGCGATATCGCCGATCCGGCCGAAGGCGAGCATCAGCGCCGCATAGGTCAGCACATAGCAGATGACGACCCATTGGATCATCGAGATCGGCAGACCGAAGCTGCCGGTGATGTCGGGGAAGGCGATATTGACCGCGGTGTCGAGCGGCACCACCGACATGCCGAGCCCGAGCATCACTAGGCGGGAACCATGCCCCGGCGCGAGAGTTTGCCGCTCAGCGATATCGTGCGCAGCAGGCGGCAAGGCGGTGCTCTCGCTGGTGGAAATGCCGCGGCGGGCGGCGGGCCACCATACCGTGGCGGCGGACATCGCGGTAAGTTGATTGCCGATTTTGCCGGCAGAACACATCTATCCCGGCGCACAAACATCGGGTGGAAGCGCAAATGACCTCAGCCGGCAGTGCCTTTGCGCTCGCGCTCCTTGGCGGAGCGGGGACGCTCAGGCGCGGCGACATGGATGCGGAACGCGACGCGCGCTACCGCGCGGGGCTGCGGCGGGCGCTGGTCGCGGGGCGCGACATTCTCGCCGTTGACGGCAGCGCGCTCGATGCGGTGACCGCGTCGGTCTGCGCGCTCGAAGACGACCCGCTGTTCAACGCCGGCAAGGGCGCGGTCTTCACCCGAGCGGGGACGCAGGAGATGGACGCCGCGGTGATGGAAGGGCGCGAGCGCCGCGCCGGCGCGGTCGCCGGAATCTTCGGCCCGAAGAACCCGGTGCTGGCGGCCCGCGCGGTGATGGAGCGCTCGCCGCATGTGCTGCTGATCGGCGAGGGCGCGGTCGCGTTCTGCCGCGAAGCGGGCCTCGCCTTCGCCGACCGCGACCACTTCTTCACCGAGGCGCGCTGGCAGGCGCTCCAGGACACGCTGGCGCGCGGCGACGACGGCGAGAGCGATGAGGCGCGGCGTCACGGCACGATCGGCGCCGTGGCACGCGACCGCGCGGGCAATCTCGCGGCCGCGACCTCGACCGGCGGCATGACCGGCAAGCTGCCAGGGCGGGTCGGCGACAGCCCGATCATCGGCGCCGGCACCTATGCCGACAACGCAACCTGCGCGGTGTCGGCGACCGGCCACGGCGAATTCTTCATCCGCTACACCGCGGCGCATGAGATCGCCGCGCGCATCGCCCATGCCGGCCAGCGGCTCGCCGCGGCGGCCGCGGCGGTGGTCGCCGAGTTGGGTCGGGTTGGCGGATCGGGCGGGCTGGTCGCGGTCGGCAGCGATGGCGCCGTCGCGCTGCCGTTCAACTACGCCGGAATGTATCGCGGCTATGTGCAAGATGATGGAATCGTGTACACCGCGATCTACGACGAAGCCTACGAAGCGTCATGAACCAAAAACGACATTTCTGGGGAGCCATCGCGGGCCTAGCCGCGGCGCTTTATGCCGGCGCGGCAGATGCGCAATCGACGCCACCCAACCCGGCGATCTCCGATGGGGTGGTCAAGATCGGGCTCATCCTCGATATGAGCGGCCCCTATTCGCAGCTGACCGGAAAGGGCAGCGCCACCGCGGCGCAGATGGCGGTCGAGGATTTCGGCGGCAAGGTGCTAGGCGCGCCGATTCAGGTCGTTATCGCCGACCATCACAACAATACCGACCAAGCGGCCGCGATCGCTCGCGACTGGTACGGTGATCAGCACGTCGACGCGATTATGGATGTCGCCGGCTCGTCGGAAGCGCTGATCGTCCAGGCGATTGCCGGGACCCGAGACAAGATCGTCATCCTCAACGCGCCCGGCGCCAACCGGCTCACCGAGGAAGGCTGCTCCTCGACCTCGGTCCACTACACCAACGATACTTACTCGATCGCCCATTCGCTGGGCCGCTCGATCGTCTCAAACGGCGGCGATACGTGGTTCTTCATCACCGTCGATTACAGCTATGGCTACGACCTTGAAGACGAGACCGCCACGGTCGTCAAGGCGAATGGCGGCACGGTTCTCGGCCACGCCCGCCATCCGCTCAACGCGCCGGATTTCTCCGCCTACGTGCTGCAGGCGCAGCAGTCGCACGCGAAGGTCGTCGGGCTTGCCAATGGTGGCGCCGACACCAGCAGCACCATCGAGCGTGCCGCCGCGCTCGGCATGATCCCTGGACCGCAGCTTTTCGCCGGGCTGTCGCTACGCATCAACGGGGTCAACAATCTCGGCCTTAAAACCGCACAGGGAATACGGCTGGCCGAGGCGTTCTATTGGGACACCGACGACGCCACGCGCGCCTGGTCGAAACGCTTCTTCGAGCGCGTCGGACTGATGCCGAATTCGCTGCAGGCTGGCGTCTATTCGTCGACAATGCACTACCTCCAGGCCGTCGCCCAAGCCGGCACCGACGCGACCGACCCGGTGATGCGGGCGATGCGGGACACGCCGATCGACGATTTCTTCGTGCATGGGGGGCGCATTCGCGCCGACGGGCTGATGCTGCACCCGATGCGGCTGTTCCGGGTCAAGGCCCCGGCCGAATCCAAATATCCGTGGGACTACTATCAGCTGATGACGACGATCCCCGGCGATCAGGCCTTTGAGTCGCTCGCCCAGTCCAAATGCCCGCTGGTGAATAAACCTGCTGCTGGTGAATAGATAAGGGCTACCCGATCCCGAGCCGGGCGCGGGCGGCGGCCAGTTCGGCCTCGTCCCAGTAGCCGATCAGGATGCCCGAGCGGAGCTGTTGGCCGCGCGCGTAATTGTCGATCCGCTCGTCGGTCGTGGTGATGCGGTTGTGGTCGGTGAGCGCCCAATCGAACAGCGCCTCGCGCATCCGGGCATGCTGATCGGCATACGCCAAATCACCGCCGAGATCGTTGAGCTCCTGCGGGTCGCTCACCAGATCGAACAGCAGCGGGCGGAAGCCGGTGGCGTGGATGTATTTCCAGCGCCCGTCGAACGCCATGTAGAGCCGGCAGTCGCGGATCGGCTGGTTCAAGGTGAGCCGCGCCTCGAGCATCGCATAGTCGTATTCGGAGAAGATCGTTCGCCGCCAATCCTCGGGCGTCTCGCCGTGCAGCAGCGGCAGCAGGGAGCGGCCCTCGATGACGTTCGGCAACGGCGTGCCGCCGCAATATTCGACAAAGCTCGGCACCAAATCGATCGCCTCGACCAGCGCGTCCGACGCCGTACCGCGGGTGGCATCCGCCTCGGGTGACGGATCGGCGACGATCAGCGGCACCTTGACCGTGCAATCGTGGAAGAAATCCTTTTCGCCGAGCCAATGGTCGCCAAGATAATCGCCGTGATCGCTGGTGAAGACGATCAGCGTGTTGGCCGACAAGCCGCGCTCGTCGAGAAAACGGAACAGCTGGCCGAGCCAATCGTCGATCTGCTTGACGAGACCCATATAGGCCGGGATCACCCGCTCCCGCACCTCGTCGCGCGAGAAATTGCGCGCCACCCGCTGCGCCATCAGCGCGCCGTAGACGGGGTGCGGGTCGGCGCGCTCGGCCGCGTCGCGCACCGGTGCGATCACATCCTGCCGCCCGTACAAATCGTGATACGGCGCCGGCGCGATATAGGGCCAATGCGGCTTGATGTAGGAGAGGTGCAGGCACCAGTTGCGCCCGTCCTTTGCCGCCTCGTCGATGAACTGCATCGCCCGGCGCGTCGTATAGGCCGTCTCCGAATGCTCCTCGGGGATGCGTGCCGGCTTATCGCCATGCGAAAGCAGCCAGCCGTTCGCACCCTCGGCTGAATTGGCCCATTCCTCCCACGGGTTCTCGGCGTCGTATCCGTGCGCGCGCAGGTAATTGTCATATTCCGGCCGCGGCCGGCTCGATGGATGCAGCCCGTCGTCGCGCTCGTAGGGCTCGAACCCGCATTCCGAGAGATGCACGCCCAGCGCCGACCCCGGATCGATACCGAGCCGCTTCAGCCCGGCAAGGTCGGCGGCCATGTGCGTCTTGCCGACCAGCACCGTGCGCATGCCCAGTTCGGCGAGGTGGTCGCCGAGGGTCGGCTCGTCGACGCGCAGCGGGAAGCCGTTCCAGTTGGCCCCGTGCGAGCGCATGTAGCGTCCGGTGTAGAAGCTCATCCGCGATGGCCCGCAGACCGGCGACTGGACATAGGCGCGATCGAAACGCACCCCGCGCGCCGCCAGCGCGTCGATGTTCGGCGTCTTCAGATGCGGATGGCCGTAGCAGCCGAGGTAATCGAACCGCAGCTGGTCGCACATGATGAAGAGGATGTTCTTGCCGGGCATGGCCTTCTTTCGTCATACCGGCGAAGGCCGGTATCCACTTATACCCTTCTCCGGCGCCGATAAGTGGGTCCCGGCCTGCGCCGGGACGACGGCTACGCCGTCGGCTTCTCGCCGAGCGCCAGGAGTTCCATGCCGAGCCCGTAGCCGAGCAAATCGTGCATCTGCCGGCGCAGCATCTCTGTCAGCAAGAGCCGGGTGTAGCGCAGCGCGAGCGTCGGCTTCTTCGCCAAGTCCTCGGCGATCTCCCAGGCGCGCGCCACCAGCTTGTCGGGGGCAAGCACCTCGGCAACGAGGCCGAATTCGTGTGCCTTTTTGGCGTCAAGCGTTTGCCCGGTGAGCAGGTAATAGCGGCCCCGATTCATGCCGAGCAGCAGCGGCATGACGATGTGCATGCCGTCGCCCGGCACCACTTCCGAGGCAAAATGCGCCGAGTCCTGGAATTGCGCGGTGTCGGCGGCGAGGACAATGTCGCAAAGCAGCGGGATTTCCGAATGCCGCCAGGCCGGGCCGTTGATCGCGCTGATCACCGGCACCTCGATGTCGAGGAGCTTCATCAGCAGGTGGCGGCCTTCCCAGTGGATGCGATCGATCCGGTCGATGCCAGGCCGGGTCGGGAAGGACGAGGTGCCGGGGGTCGCGCGCGGACCGGAGAACTCGGCGCCGGTGCCGGTGATGATGACGACCCGGTTCTCGCGGTCGTTGCCGACATCGTAGAACGCGTCGGGCAGCTCGCCATGCGGCCCGAACCCCCAGCGCAGCGACCCGCCGTCGGTGTGCAAGGTCATCTGCAGGATGCCGTCGCGGCGCTCGAAGCGGACGCATTGGTACTTGTTGGCGTAGTCGTCGAGCCTGGTTGGCATAGCGCGTCCTCCCCTTGCTAACCTCTCCCGCTCGCGGGAGGCGGGCAGGAAAACGGTCACTAACTTTCTCTTGATCTTGGCCGGTCCCTTTCCAGAGTGTCTTGTATCGCGTGTAGCGCTGCCGGCGCATCATCTTCGGCCCCGAGTCTTGCACCCCACGCGGCGGCCCACTCGTGAAGCGGCATGATGAGGCGGACCAACGCCTTCCCTTCTTCGCTCAAGCCAT
>DATNJF010000281.1:0-6916 GCA_035604035.1 Allostellaceae bacterium
CCATTTCAAGCTCTATACCGAGGGTTATCACGTGCCGGCGGGCGAGACTTACACGGCGGTCGAGGCACCAAAGGGTGAGTTTGGTGTTTTTCTGGTCGCCGACGGCACCAACCGGCCCTATCGTTGCAAGATCCGCGCGCCGGGCTTTGCCTTTCTGCAGGCGACCGAATTCATGTGCAAAGGCCACATGCTGGCCGATTTGGTCGCGATCGTCGGCTCGATGGACATCGTCTTCGGCGAGATCGACCGATGAGCCTCCACATCGAAGGGCCGCCGTTCGAGCAGCCGGCGAGTTTCGCGTTCACACCCGAGAACCTCGAAAAGGCCAAATACCACATCGCCAAATATCCGTCGGGGCGGCAGGCCAGCGCGGTGCTGCCGCTGCTTGACCTGGCCCAACGGCAAAGCGGCAATTGGTTGCCCAAGGCGGCGATGGACGCCACGGCGCGGCGGCTCGACATGCCGCCGATCCGCGTCTACGAGGTCGCCACCTTCTACACGATGTTCAACTTGCGGCCAGTCGGACGCTGGTTTCTCCAGGCCTGCACGACGACGCCGTGCTGGCTGCGCGGCGCCGATGACGTCGTTGCCGCTTGCAGGAACAAGCTCGGCATCACGCCGGGCCATACCAGCGAAGACGGTCAATTCACGCTGGTCGAGGTCGAGTGCCTCGGCGCCTGTGTCAACGCGCCGATCCTCCAGGTCAACGACGATTTTTATGAAGACCTCGACGGAGCTTCGACCGAGGCATTGCTCGATGCCCTCGCCGCCGGAAAGCCGCCGCCGGCCGGCTCGGTGACCGGTCGCCAAGGCTCGGCGCCGGCGACTGGGCAGACGACATTGAGCGAACTCGTGACGGCCAAGAAGCCGGCCGGAACACGCACCAGAAAGGCCAAGGATGCTGGCTGACAAGGACCGCATCTTCACCAACCTCTACGGCCAGGGAGATTGGCACATCGCCGGTGCGAAGAGCCTTGGCGCGTGGGATGGCACCAAGGCAATCATACAGAAGGGCCGCGACTGGATCGTCCAGGAGATCAAGGATTCCGGTCTACGCGGCCGCGGCGGCGCCGGTTTCCCGACTGGGCTCAAATGGTCGTTCATGCCAAAGGAGAGCGATCGGCCGTGTTATCTCGTCGTCAACGCCGACGAGAGCGAGCCCGGTACCTGCAAGGATCGCGACATACTGCGCTGGGACCCGCACAAGTTGGTCGAGGGGTGCCTGCTGGCGGGCGTCGGCATGGGCTGCCAAGCGGGTTACATCTATATCCGTGGCGAGTTCTATAACGAGGCGCGGCATCTGCAGACCGCGATCGAGGAAGCCTACGACGCCGGCTACTTGGGCAAGAATGCCTGCGGCTCGGGCTACGATTTCGAGCTCTACCTGCATCGCGGAGCCGGCGCCTATATCTGCGGTGAGGAAACCGGGCTCTTGGAAAGCCTCGAGGGCCGCAAAGGGCAGCCGCGTCTCAAGCCGCCGTTCCCGGCCGCGGTCGGGCTCTATGGCTGTCCGTCGACGGTCAACAATGTCGAGACCATTGCGGTCGCGCCCGACATCCTGAAGCGCGGCGCGAAGTGGTTCGCCGGCATCGGCCGCGAACGCAACACGGGCACGAAAATCTTCTGCATATCCGGCCATGTGAAAGCGCCATGTAATGTGGAAGAGGCGATGTCGATCCCGCTTAGAGAGCTGATCGAGCGCCATGCGGGCGGGGTACGTGGTGGCTGGGACAATTTGCTGGCGGTGATCCCCGGCGGCTCGTCGACGCCGTGCCTGCCCGAGCCGATCTGCAAAGAAGTGCTGATGGATTTCGACAGCCTCGTCGCGCAGAGATCAGGGCTTGGCACCGCAGCCGTCATCGTCATGGACAAGTCGACTGACATCGTTCGCGCGATCGCCCGTCTCTCGGCCTTTTACAAGCATGAGAGCTGCGGCCAGTGTACCCCGTGCCGCGAAGGCCTCGGCTGGGTCTGGCGCGTCATGGAGCGCATGGTCAAGGGCGACGCGACAGTCGAAGAACTCGACATGCTCCAAGAGATCACTACCGAGATCGAAGGCCACACGATTTGCGCCCTGGCCGACGGCGCGGTATGGCCGGTTCAGGGGCTCATCCGCCACTTCAGGCCCGAGATGCAACGCCGCATCGCCGAGTACCGCGCGGTCGCCTCGCGCCGGGCCGCGGAGTAGCGCGATGCCGAAGCTCACCATCGACGGTCAAGAAGTCGAGGTGCCGGGCGGCACTACGGTTCTGCAGGCCTGCCAAAGCATCGGTGTCGAGATCGCCCATTTCTGCTTCCACGAGCGGTTGGCCATCGCCGGCAATTGCCGGATGTGCCTGGTCGAGCAAGAGCGGGCGCCAAAGCCGATCGCATCGTGTGCGATGCCCGTAGCCGACGGCATGGTCATCCATACCCAGTCGGAAAAGGCCAAGAAGGCCCGACACGCTGTCATGGAGATGCTGCTGATCAACCATCCGCTCGATTGCCCGATCTGCGATCAGGGCGGCGAGTGCGATCTGCAGGACCAGGCGATGGCCTACGGCTTCGATCGCGGCCGCTACGAGGAGAACAAGAGAGCGGTTGAGGACAAGGATTTCGGGCCGCTGGTCGCCACCAGCATGACCCGCTGTATCCACTGCACGCGCTGCATCCGTTTTCTCACCGACGTCGCCGGGGTCGAGGAGCTGGGCGCGACCGGGCGCGGCGAGGACATGGAGATCGGCACCTATATCGAGCGCGCGCTGGGTTCCGAGCTTTCCGGCAACATTATCGATCTGTGTCCGGTCGGGGCGTTGACCTCGAAGCCCTACGCGTTCAACGCGCGGTCCTGGGAACTGCGCAAGACCGAGAGCGTCGACGTGCTCGATGCGGTCGGCAGCAATATCCGTGTCGATGCCCGCGACGCGCGTATCCTGCGTGTCTTGCCGCGGCTCAACGAGGCCGTCAACGAGGAATGGATCTCCGACAAGACCCGTTTCGCGGTCGATGGGTTGGTGCGGCGGCGGCTCGATCGGCCCTATATCCGGCGTGGGGGCAAGCTCGTCGAGACCGACTGGGGCGAGGCGCTGGATCTAGTTGCCGACCGGCTAAAATCGACCCCGGGCGAGCGGATCGCGGCGATTGCCGGCGATCTGTGCGACGCAGAGGCAATGTTTGCCTTGAAGGTGTTGCTCGAGGGGCTCGGCGCGACCAGTCTCGATTGCCGGCAGGACGGCGCCAAACTCGATGCGTCATGTCGCGCCGGCTATCTGTTCAATACGACGATCGTCGGCATCGAGCAGGCCGATGCGTGCCTGCTGATCGGCAGCAATCCGCGCTGGGAAGCGCCGATCGTCAACGCGCGACTGCGCAAGCGCTATCTCCAGGGCGGGTTCAAGCTCGCCGCTATCGGGCCGGCGGTCGATTTGACCTATCCGGTCGAGATGTTGGGCGATGGTGGTGAGACGCTGACCTCGCTGGGCAGCCATGCGTTTGCGGAGAAGCTTCGCGGTGCGAAAGCGCCGATGCTGATCCTGGGGCAGGGCGCGCTTGCCCGACCGGACGGCGCGCAGGTTCTCGGCGCGGCGCGGGCGCTGGCCGAAAGCCTCGGCATGGCTCGTGACGATTGGAACGGCTTCAACGTGCTGCACCGAGCCGCCGCGCGTGTCGGCGGGCTCAACCTCGGCTTCGTGCCGGGTGAGGGCGGCCGCGATGTTGCTGGCACAATGGCCGGCTGTGCATCGGGCGACATCAGCGTCCTTTATCTGCTTGGTGCCGATGAGCTCGACTTGGCGAATACCGGCTCGGCTTTTGTCGTCTATCAGGGCCACCACGGCGACCGTGGTGCGGCGCGCGCCGATGTCGTGCTGCCTGGCGCGGCTTACACCGAAAAGGACGCGACCTACGTCAATACCGAGGGGCGCTCGCAATTAGGCCGCCGTGCGGTGTTTCCGCCGGGTGCGGCGCGCGAAGACTGGACGATTTTGCGAGCTCTGTCGGGCGTGCTCGGCAAGCCGTTGCCGTTTGACTCGATCCGTGAGCTGCGTCAGCAGATGCGCGCCGCGCATCCGACACTCGGCGAGATCGACACGGTCACCAAGGCGGCGTGGGGTGCTTTCGGCACGGTCGGTCCAATCGCGGCGACGCCGTTCGTCTATCCGATCGCCGATTTCTACAAGACCGACCCGATCAGCCGCTCCAGCCCCACCATGACCGAATGCAGCGAGCTGTTCGTCACCGGCGCCGGCGAGAGGCGGACCGGCACGCATGGGTAATTTCTGGCACGGTTACGCGCTGCCAACGGCGATCACCGTCGCAGAGATCCTGGCGATCGTCCTGCCGCTGCTGCTGGCGATCGCCTATCTGACCTATGCTGAGCGCAAGGTGCTGGCCGCCTCGCAGCTGCGCAAGGGACCTAATGTCGTCGGTCCGTTCGGGCTGTTGCAGCCAATCGCCGACGGGCTGAAGCTGCTCCTCAAGGAGACTGTCGTTCCGAGCGGCGCCAATCGCGTCGTTTTCGTCGCCGCACCAATGGTGACCTTCAGCCTGGCGCTGGTCGCATGGGCGGTGATCCCCTTCGATGTCGGCATGGTTGTCTCCAACATCAATGTCGGCATCCTCTACCTGTTTGCGATCAGCTCGCTTTCGGTCTACGGCATCATCATGGCGGGCTGGGCGTCCAACTCGCGCTATGCCTTTCTGGGGGCGCTGCGCTCGGCGGCGCAGATGGTCTCCTACGAGGTGTCGATCGGCTTTGTCCTGGTCACTGTGCTGCTTTGCACTGGGTCGCTAAACCTGACCGCGATCGTCGAAGCGCAGCATAGAATCTGGTTCGTCATCCCGCTTCTGCCGATGTTTGTCGTGTTTTTCGTATCGGCTCTCGCAGAGACCAATCGGCCGCCGTTCGACATGCCGGAAGACGAGGCCACGCTCGTTGCCGGCTACTTCGTCGAATATTCGGCGATGAGCTTCGGGCTCTTCTTCCTTGGCGAATACGGCAACATGATCCTGATGAGCGCGATGACCAGCATCCTGTTCCTCGGAGGCTGGTTGTCGCCGATCCCGATGGAACCGTTCACCTGGATCCCGGGGCCGTTCTGGTTTGCCGCCAAGATCGCGTTCGTACTGTTCTGCTTCTTGTGGGTGCGGGCGACGTTTCCCCGCTTCCGCTACGACCAGCTGATGCAGCTCGGTTGGAAGGTGTTCCTGCCGCTTTCGATGTTCTGGCTGGTGCTGACGGCGGGCGTTCTAACCGCGTTCGGCTGGGTCCCGAGCCATTGAGCGAGTCACCGGCCTTGGGGCGCGTTGACAGGGGGAGGCGCGGCCCTATGGTGACGATGAGGTATTGCTGATGAATTTCCTGGCGCGCGGCGCGCGCGGCCTGCTGCTGACCGAGCTGATTTCCGGCATGGCGCTGACCCTGCGTTACATGTTCAAGCCTCCGGTCACGGTTAACTATCCCTATGAGAAGGGGCCGCTCAGCTCACGCTTCCGCGGCGAGCACGCATTGCGGCGCTATCCCAATGGCGAAGAGCGCTGCATCGCCTGCAAATTGTGCGAGGCGATCTGCCCAGCGCTGGCGATCACTATCGAGGCCGAGCCGCGCGAGGACGGCAGCCGGCGTACGACCCGCTACGATATCGACATGACCAAGTGCATCTATTGCGGCTATTGCCAGGAGGCGTGTCCCGTCGATGCGATCGTCGAAGGGCCGAATTTCGAATTCGCTGCTGAGACTCGCGAGGAGCTCTTCTACGACAAGGACAAGCTGCTCGCGAACGGGGACCGCTGGGAGGCGGAGATCGCCAGGAGCCTGTCGCTCGAGGCACCGTACCGGTGATCCTTTCCGCGATCATGTTCTATCTGTTCGCCGCGGTCGCGGTGGCGTCGGGCGTGATGGTCGTCTCGGCGCGCAACCCGGTGCATTCGGTGCTGTTCCTAATCCTCGCGTTTTTCAATGCGGCCGGACTGTTTGTGCTGATGGGCGCCGAGTTCCTGGCGATGATCCTGGTCATCGTCTATGTCGGCGCGGTCGCGGTGCTGTTCCTCTTCGTCGTGATGATGCTCGACATCGATTTTGCCGAGCTGCGCACCGGCGCGGTCAAATACCTGCCCATTGGCGCGTTGGTCGGATTCATCTTGTTGGCTGAGCTGGTGCTGGTATTCGGCAGCTGGGCGATCGCGCCGAATGTGGCGGCTCTCGCGGCGGCGCCGACTCCGTCCGGCGCGGCAATGACCAATACCCGAGCGCTCGGCGACCTGCTCTACACCCGCTATATCTTTGCTTTTCAGGCGGCTGGGATGATCCTGCTGGTGGCGATGATCGGCGCGATCGTGCTGACCTTGCGGCAGCGCGTTGACACCCGGCGGCAGTCGATCTCCATGCAGCTGTCGCGCCAGCGTGCCGAGACCCTCGAGGTCGTCAAGGTGCCGATCGGGCAGGGGGTCGCGGACTGATGCTGCAGATCGGCCTCGCCCATTATCTAACCGTCGCCGCGATCCTGTTCACGCTCGGGATCTTCGGCATCTTTCTCAACCGCAAGAACGTCATCATCATTATGATGTCGATTGAGCTGATGCTGCTGGCGGTCAACATCAACTTCGTCGCCTTTTCGACCGTGCTCAACGACCTGGTCGGCCAGGTTTTTGCGATGTTCGTGCTGACCGTCGCGGCGGCCGAGGCGGCAATCGGGCTGGCGATCCTCGTCGTCTATTTCCGCAATCGTGGCTCGATCCAGGTCGAGGACATCCGGATGATGCGGGGCTAGCGCGCTTGGCTGCTCTCGTCGTCTTCCTGCCGCTCGTGGCTGCCGCCATCGCCGGGTTTTTCGGCCGGGTCATCGGCGACCGCGGCGCACAGATCGTCACCTGCGGCGCGCTCGTCCTGTCGGCGATCTTCGGCATCCTTGTCTTCCGCGATATCATGGGGCAGTAGCAG
>DATNJF010000282.1:0-7540 GCA_035604035.1 Allostellaceae bacterium
CGCCAGGAAGTGAAGAAGCTGACGATCACCGATTTCGATCCGGTCTACATCGATGACATCAAAGCCCGCGCGAAGCCCGCCGAACATGACAAATGGCCGATCGAGGCGGTGGTCGTCGATATTAGGGTTGCGGATCTGCCCGGACGACATGACGCCATCTACGCGCTCGACGTCTTCGAGCACATCCCGGCGAGCGATGAGGACGCGGCGATGCGCCGAATCGTCAAGGCGCTGGCCCCACACGGGGCGGTGATCATCGGCATGCCGTCGCTCGAATCGCAGCAACACGCGTCGCCGCAGAGCAAGGCCGGCCACGTCAATTGCAAGACCGAGGAGCAATTGCGCGCCTTCATGCAGCGCCACTTCGACAATGTCTTCATCTTCGCGATGAATGACGAGGTCGTGCACACCGGGTTCGGACCGATGGCGCATTACCGGCTGGCGCTGGCCTGCGACCCCAAGCGGTAATGTCGCCGGCCGCACGATATCGGGCGCTCATCGCAGAGCGGCCAATCCTGGCGCGCAACCTACCCGGCGGGATCGACGTCGTCACCGACCCGGCCGACATCGCGCGAATCGAAAGCACGATGGCGGAGCGCTTCGCGGCCAAGGGATTACCGCGCGAGTGGGCGCGCGCCGGGGTTTTCTACGAAGACCCATACCTGCTGGTGTTGCGCGACGCGGTGATTTTCCCCGACGGCAAGCCCGGCCTCTATCATCGCGCGATCGCCCGGCATGACGAGCCGACGGGAGTTGCGATCCTCGGGCGCTATCGCGGCGATGTCATCCTGTTGCGGCATTTCCGCCATCCGACCCGCGACTGGCACTTGGAAATCCCGCGCGGGGCGGTCGCCATCGACGAGAACCCGACGCAGATGGCGCAAGTCGAGATTTCCGAGGAAATCGGCGGTACGATCACCTCGATGACGCAGATGGGCGTGCTGCATGGCGCATCGGCGTTCATGCGGCATCGCGTCGTGCTGGTCTATGCCGAGTTTTCCGCGATCGGCACGCCGGCGCTTGGCGAAGGCATCGCCGAGATCGTGCCGGTGGCGCCGGTCGAGCTCGATCGCCTCATCCGCGAGAGCGCAATCACCGACTCCTTCACCATCGCTGCCGCTTATCACGCCAAGCTGCGCGGCCTTCTGTAAAAGCGCTCAGGCCTTGATGTATTTGAACCAGTCCTGGGTCGCGTCGGCGATCCGGTCTGGGGTCCACACCGGCGCATCGCGCCAGTAGTCGAGGTTCGCCATCAGATTGGCGACGCCCTCCTCGATCGACACCTGCGCCTTCCAGCCGAGTTCTGCCGCGATGCGGGCGGTATCGGCGAAGGTGCAGTCGGGCTCGCCCGGGCGCTTCGGGATATAGGCGATCTCGTCGGCGCCGATCAGCTCGACCAGGCGGTTGACGCTCACCGTGCCGCCGCTGCCGACATTGTAGATGGCGCCATCGCGGCCACGCTCGGCGGTGGCGAGAAACGCGCTCACCACGTCGCTGACATAAGTGAAGTCGCGCGTCTGGGTACCGTCGCCGACGATGGTCAGCGGCTTGCCGGCGATCTTCTGAGCGAGAAACACGCCGAACACCGCGCCGTAGGTGCCGCTGGTGCGGGCGCGGGGCCCATAGACGTTGAACAGCCGCAGCGAGGTGATCGGCACCCCATAAAGCTGTCCCCAATGCAGCAGAATCTGCTCACCGAGATACTTGGTCAGCGCGTAAGGGTAGCGCGGATTGGTCGGGGCGGTTTCGGGGGTCGGATAGGTGTCGGGGATGCCGTAGCACGATGACGATGCGGCATAGAGCAGCTTCTTGACGCCGTTGTGCCGGGCGGCCTCGGCGACCGCGTAGCTGCCGTTCACGTTGGCGTCGAAATACCGCTCCGGCGCCTGCACCGAGGGCACGATATCGGCGAGAGCGGCGAGGTGAAACACGCGCTCGGCACCCTTGAACAGCTCCAGCATGCGCGCGCGGTCGACAACGCTCGCTTGGACAAAGCGGAACTTGGCATTGCCCTCGTGCGCCGCGACATTCACCCGGCGCCCGATGGAAAGGTCGTCGATGGCCAGTACGGAGCGGCCGGCCGCGAGCAGGGCGTCGACGAGGTGGCTGCCAATAAACCCGGTGCCCCCGGTCACGATGTCGAATTTTTTCATAGGCTCCAGCGATCCTTCAGCCGACGGTGGCGGGAGTTTCGAAAATCGGCGGCCGGGGCACAAGACCCACCGATGCTATGTTGGATCAGCTGGGGGACGGCGCCACGCGGCGAGCCGCCGCCGCGCCACCGTGGCGAAGTCCCAGGGTCGGTAAGCTGCGAACAACGCCAGGCTTGCTGCCACTTCCCGGGCCCGCGCCCAGCCTAGCGCGAAGGTACCGCGCGATCGCGCCGCCTCGCTCTTCCGCGCCAGCGCGAAGCGGCGCGCGCCGAACAGATAGCGTTGGGCCCAGCGATGCGCATAGCCCGGTGGGAATACCCCATCCGTCTCGATTCGATGCCGGACCGCCGCGACAAGCGCCTGTGTGCGCTCCCAGTCAGCGGTCTGCGACCATGCGTATCCGCCCGCATGGCGCCGCCACGCTCCGAGCACCTCGGGCGAAAAGCAGGCTCCATGACGCAATGCCAGCAGACGCGAGACATAGCCGTCGCAGAACGAGCCCAGTTCGGCCGCGAACCCGCCGACGTTCAAGAGGGCGTCGCGGCGATAGAGCGTGGTGTTGCCGGTCAGCCAATTGTCGTCGTGCATCAGCTGGCGGGCCACGGCGTCGGGGCCGAGGAAGCCCGGTTGGCGCAAGGGCGTCGCCGTCGCCAGCGTGCTTTCCCGCTCGCCGCGGACATCGATGATGTCGCTGCGGGCGGAAAATAGCGCGGCATTCGGATGGGCTTCGAACAATCCCATCCCGCGCTCCAGCAGGGTCGGATAGGCGATGTCGTCGGCGGCGGCGAAAAACACTACCGTGCCACGCGCCAGCTCAAGCCCGCGATTAAGATTGGCGATGGTCCCCAGATTGCTCTTGTTTTGCGCCAACCGCCCGTCGGCGAAGCGGCCAAGAAACGACGTGATCACCGCAACGCTGTCGTCGCTTGAATGGTCGTCGACGACGATAAGCTCGTCGGGTGGACGGGTTTGCGCCGCCAACGCCTCCAGCGCCGCTGGGAGGAACGTGGCGTAATTGTAGCTCGTGAGAACGACGCTCAACATCGATGCGCCCAACCGCTCGCACCGCGGAGCAAAAGCTTACAAATCGGGGTTCACCACCGTCAGCACGCCGTCATTCGTCTCGAAGCTGCCGAGCGCGGTGTCGTAGCGGCCATTCGGCTCAAAGCTGAACTGAATGGCCCATCCGTTCGCCGCGAAGAGATCGTGCAACGTCCAATGCACCTCCCTACCGTGCGTGCCAATGAGGATGCGGCGCACCTTGCGGCGTAGCAGATCGATATACGGCGGGAACACCTCGATTTCGGACTGCTGGATATCCGATTCAAGGAAGTCGACGCGATCGAACGGGCTCAGCAGCTCGTGCAGTGTAACCGCGCTCACCATCTGAATCTCGGCCTTGAAGTCGTAACCCGCGACCAGGTCGCGAACGATGCCCGTCGTGTTATGCAGCAAGAGATTGCGCAGCGCGGTATTGGCCGCCTCGGGGCCCGCCTTGGCGAAGCTGTCGACGTAGAATTGCCGGGCGTCTCGACCGTTGGTGGCGATGGAGTTTTGCGCCCCACTGCCGGGCGCACCGATCGGGAACAGCACTGGCGCGATGTCGCCGGCGATCGCATGCGGCACCAGCCAATGAGCCTCCGGGTCGAGCCTGTTGTCGCGAAAATGACGGGCCACCCACTCGAAATTCTCCGGAACCGGCTCGACCGCGACCAGCTTGCACGGCATCGGGTTGAGCTGCTGCAGTATCCGGTAGCTGCCGACTGCCTGAGCACCATAGCAGGCACCGAGCGTCATCATGACGAATTTGTCTTTGGCTTCGCGCGCGGCGAGCACCCAATTGGCCGCCTCGAACCAGCCCTCGCCATCGCCGATCACCGGCAATCGGGTCTTGACCGGGCCGCCGCCGGCGGTCGCCGGATCGACCCCGAACATGGCTCGAAACTCGGCGTCGGTAAGCGCGCCGCAGAAGTCGACCAAATATCCTTTCGGTACGTCACCGGCCCACGGTGTCACTCCATCAAAGAGGTCGGCGTAGAGTTCCATCCGGTTGACGAATGCTACCTGTCGGCTGGTGTGGTCTGGTGGCACTGGCCGCGGCGCTGGTGGTGACGGAGACGGTGGTTGGTCAGGCTCGTTAATCGAGGGGCCCTCGCCCCGCAACCGAGCCCGCACCGCAGGGTAGCCGGGTATCCTCTTCAAGACAGACATCAGGGTACTGTTCATAGCGGTTCCTCAGATGCCCCGATGCTGTCGGCTTGTCAAACCTGGGCTGCTTGGCGCTGTGGGAGACCCAGATCAGCATCGATGCGCAGACGGACGAAGACGCTGGACGCGAGACGATCGCCGGCCGACGAGATGGGGAGCCGGGAACTGACGATATTGGAGATCGTCACGATCGGAAACAGCAATGCCGCCGCCGCTAGATGGAGCGGCATTAGCACCGCAGAGCGCCGGTACATCGCCGTAGCCGAGGCGACGCCGGCATTATTGATCCACCACCGGAAGCGGTTGATAGGGACGACGCGGAACTCCTCCGGCCATTGTCCCCTGCTAACGACGGGGCCCAGTCCGGCGGCAAATAGCCGGCCGAAATCTTCCGGGTCGCCGAACCAGTTGGCGTTGATAGTGAGGAAAAGAATCTCCCCGCCCGGGCGGATCAGCGGGATGATGAGGCGAAGGAAGGCGCTCATCTCCGTGATTTCGTTATCGACCAGCTCTAAAAAGGCAACGTCGAACCCGGCCGGCTCGATCCCCCGCACCGGTCGGTCGCGCACCAGATGACGGGGCGAAACGAAGATGCTGCTTTGCACGCGGCGGCGCAGCCATTGGGTCATGGGTGTTTGGCGGCTCGCGACGACCAGCAAACGCGACGGTTTATTCTCGACCAAGGCCTGGCAGGCAGCGAGCGGCAATGCGAAATCCCGCCAGCGCGGGTGCGCCCGGGTGACCACAGGCGCGCGGCCGAACACATTGCGCTGGACCCAGCGCATCGCGCGCAACCGTGGCGGCAGCGTCGGGTCGTCGGCGCCCAGATCGCGCTTGTTGACAGCCGCATCGAACGCAGCGATTGCGCCCAGCCAATAAGGGTGATTGCGGTGCGGTTGCGGCGTCGGTGCGAGCCGCGGAGTCAAGCTATGGATAAACTCATCCGCTTCGACGATAGCTTGCGGCAGGTTCACAGGTAACGCGCCGGCGTGGAACACGATGGTCCGATTGGCATTGGCTCGGTGCCCTTCAGTGGTCCACTCCGAAAGGTTTTTGGCGAGTCCTTTCATCGTGCCGGGCCCAAGCCGCAGAAACCGGCTTTCATGGTTGCTCGGCTGGATCTCGACGACAAGATAATCGTCGGAATCGGTCATGGTCTCGACACTGCCCGAGGGGCACATCTCCGGTACGAAGGAATAATCGCATGACGAGCCGATGACGAAATCGATGACCTCCGGGCGGATGCAGATCATGTGCAGCAGGTAAAACCGGCCAATCAGGGTCTCCGCGTCGACACGCCATAAAAGGCGATTGCAATCCGTGTTGTGGCATAGCGGGTAGTTGACGAGATTGGCGGCGGTGAGCGGGTGAAGGCAGCCTAGAGCCCAGCGCATCACCTCACGGGGTTTAAGGGCGAGCGAGGCCTCGGTGCCGGCAAGGCGATCTAGCAACCAGGGCTCGGCGGCTTCTCCGTCGAGCTGGAAATTGCCAGCCTGAACCGCGCTGGCCCCCGCTTGCATGCGGGCCAAGACCGCCGCCAGTGATCCATCGGCCATGATGTAGTCGGAGACGAGAAAGAAGAAGCATGTATCGAGCATCGCCTCGCCCGTTCGGCGCACGGCGCGGGCATAGGCGAGCGTGACCGTTGTCGAGTGATTGCCCTGGGTGATCAGATCGTCGATCGGCAGGATCTCGACGTCGCGAGCGCGGCGTAGATGGCGGTAGGCGGGGTGGGCGCGGATGGTGGCCTCGTCGTCTCCCCTGCTCAAAAACACGAAGCGAGTCGGCAACGCCTTCGCCAAGGCAGGAATGTTGCCGGGTGCCAGAAGCGTCGGTAGGCTCTGCTCAAGAAACTGGTTGATGTAGTCGTCGCCCCAGACCGGCAACAGGATGCAAATTGCCTTCGGAGGCGGCCGGCGGTCTGCGGTCCTTCCCGATGCGCCGGCGCAGGGCACTGGAGCAATGGCGGGCTCGTGAATCGCCACGGTCAACCTTCTCTCCAACGGCGATCCTCGGGCACGCTGTTCCGGCCGCCTAGGCGGCCGGACCTGTCACGCCGAAGCTGCATCGACAACAGGCGGTTGATACTCGTCGATCGGACCTAAGTAGCGCCGAGCGACCTCATCGACCGGGCCGTCCGCGATGATGCGGCCATGCTCGAGCAAGACGGCGCGGGTGCACCATTCCCGCAGCAGCGGCAGCGCGTGCGAGGCAAGCACGACGAGGCTCGACCCGGCGACAAACGTCTCCATGCGCCGCCGCGCTTTCTCCAAAAACCCGGCGTCGCCGGCGGAGAGCCATTCATCCATCAGCAGGATCTCAGGCGTAAAGGCGGTCGCGACCGCGAAGCACAGGCGGATAAGCATGCCGGCGGAATAGGTCCGCACCGGCATGTCGATGTAGTAACCGAGCTCGGTGAAATCGACGATCTCATCGATGCGGGCGCGGACCTCGCGCGGATGGATGTCCATGTACATGCCGCGCATCACGATGTTCTCGCGCCCGGTGGCATCGGGGCTCAAGCCTACGGACGACGTTAGGAGGGCGGAGACGCGGCCGACCGATAGCATCCGCCCGCGGGTCGGCTCATAAATCCCCGCGAGCACCTTGAGCAAGGTGCTCTTCCCCGCGCCATTGGCGCCGATCAACGCTAGGCGCTCGCCGTGACCGATGTCGAGATCGAGGTCGGAAAGAGCGCGCACCGCGATGCGGTCGTGCGTATCTCTGCCGAGATTACCTGGAATGGTGCTTCGCAGCAGCCTTCTTCTCAGCGATCGACTGCCGCCGCTGTAGATGGGAAATTCCACCGAAACGTCCCGCAAGCGGATAAAGGCCATGACAGCTCAAACCCAATAGGCGATGCGGCTGCGAAATCTGGCAAAGAACCAAAAGGTGACCCCCAGGCCGATCACCGTCGCCGCCAGCAATAGGGGCCATGAATAGGGCTCCACCGGTTGCCCGATCAGCGGCGCGCGGACCACGTCGATCGCGCAGAATAGCGGGTTGAACTCCGCGATCGGCCGATAAATGCCGAGAGAAGCGATCGGCCAGAAAATCGGCGTCAAGAAGAAGATTACCTGCAGGAAACTTGCGACGATGGGCGCGATATCGCGAAAGCGCGTGCTGATGATGCCGAGAAACAAGGCAACCCAGACTCCGTTGACGGCGAGAACGAAACA
>DATNJF010000283.1:0-7530 GCA_035604035.1 Allostellaceae bacterium
CGACCGAAGGACCGCAAGGCGATGGCGCGGCCGTGTCCGGGCTGTCGCTGCTCGGCTCACTCGTCATCGTCGCCCGTCATTGCGGACTTCAGCTCGCCGTCCCACAGCTCGTTCACGACCATCTACTCGAACCCGGGCAGCCGTCAGTCGCACAGCTCATCAACATCGCTCACGCCTCGGGTCTGCGCGCGACCAGCGTCAGGCTCACATGGGCTGAGCTGGCCGCGCTCGGCAAAGCGCTTCCGGCGATCGTGCTGCTGCGCAACGGCAACGCAATGGTGCTGCGCCACGTCAATGCCGGCGGGCAGTCGTCTACCGTCGTCCTGCAGGACCCGAACGCGCACGAGGACGCTCCCCTCATCCTCGACGAACAGCGGTTCGCTTCGGCCTGGACCGGCGACGTCCTCTTGTTCAAGCGCGACTACAATCTGCGCGACGAAGATCAGCCGTTCGGGATATGGCTGCTCGTCAGCCAGCTATTGCGCGACCGCCGCATCGCCCGCGATATCGGCATCGCCGCGTTCACGTTGAGCCTCCTGGCGATCGCGCCGATCATGTTCTGGCGGCTCCTGATCGATCGGGTGCTCAATTACGGCAGCGTCGATACCTTCGCGGTGCTGTGCGTCGCGATGCTGGTGCTGGTCGGCTTCGAAACCGCCTTCGGTTATCTGCGCCGCTATTTGGTGCTGCACGTCACCCAGCGCGTCGACGCCAAGCTGTCGACCTACATGTTCGACAAGGTCATCAATCTGCCGATCGACTTTTTCGAACGCATGCCGGTCGGTGAGATCACGCGCGACATGGGCGAGATGCACCGCATCCGCAATTTCCTCACCGGGCAGATGTTCGGCACTGTGCTCGATTCGATCGTTCTGGTCGTATTTCTGCCGATCATGTTCTTCTTCAGCCCGCTGCTGACGTTCTTCGTCCTCGCCTTCGCCGGCTTGATCTGCGGCTGGATCATCATCCGGCTGCCGGCGGTGCGACGGCGCAGCACCGCGGTCTTCGCGGCAGAAGGTGAAAAGGGCGCCTTTCTCGTTGAGACGCTGCATGGCATCCGCACGGTAAAGGCGCTGGCGCTCGACGCCCGCCGCCGCCACGACTGGGATATCAAGGTCGCGAAAGCGGCGCGGCTTCGCTTCGACGAGGGGCGAACCGGCAATGTCGTGCAGACCGTCGTCACCCCGCTCGAGCGGATCATGACCAGCGGCGTGTTTGCGCTCGCGGTCTTCATGGCGATCTACACCAAGGAGCAGGTTTATGTCGGCGCGCTGATCGCCTTCATGATGCTAACCCAGCGCGTCGCCCAACCGCTTGTCCAGCTGGCGCAGATGATCACCCAATACGACGAGGTGCGGCTGGCGGTGGCGGTCATCGGCAAGCTCGTCAACCAGCCATCCGAGGAAGGCCATGCGAAGAGCGGTATCCGCACCCCGGTTGTCGGCCGCGTCGAGTTCGCCGGGGTGCGCTTCCGCTACGTGGGCACCTCGGCCCCGGCGCTCGACGACGTGTCGTTCGCCATCCCCGAGGGCTCGGTCTTCGGGATCATGGGCCGCAGTGGCTCCGGCAAGACCACCGTCACCCGGCTCCTCCAGCTGTTCCACAGCAATTACGAGGGCCTCATCAAGGTCGACGGCGTCGATCTGCGCCAATACGACATCGACCACCTGCGTGGCAGCTTCGGCGTGGTGATGCAGGAGAACTTCCTGTTTAGCGGCACGATCCGCGACACCATTGCCGCCGGCAAGCCCGATGCGAGTTTCGAAGAAGTCGTCATGGCGGCGCGGCTCGCCGGCGCCGAGGAGTTCATCGAGCGGCTGCAGCGCGGCTACGACACCTTTATCTACGAGGGCTCGCCCAACCTGTCCGGCGGACAGCGGCAGCGTCTGGCGATCGCCCGGGCGCTGATCACCAACCCGCGCATCCTGATCCTCGACGAGGCGACGAGCGCGCTCGACGCCGAGAGCGAGGCGATCGTCAACGCCAATCTGATGCGCATCGCCGAAGGCCGCACTCTGATCGTCATTTCACACCGGCTGTCATCGTTGGTCGCTGCCGACGCGATCCTCGTCTTGGAGCGAGGGCGGGTCTACGACATCGGTCCGCACAGCGAGCTGATCGAGCGCTGCGACATCTACGGCAATCTTTGGCACCAGCAGCACCAGCACCTCCTGCCCAGGCCCTCGCATGAAGTCATTTCTTTCCGTCCTGCAAACACCGCCTAGCCCGGACCCCAACCGCGAGGTTCGGGTCTTTCAGTCGGAGACGGCTGAAATCCTCGCGAGCCCGGAACCGGTGCAGGCCCGCATCACGCTGTTCGTGCTGCTTGGCATGTTCCTCAGCCTGACCCTGATCACGCTGACAATGCGCGTCGACCGGGTGGCCAGCTCAAGCGCCGGCTCGATGGTCACGGTCGAGCCCACCATCGTGCTCGGCGCGCTCGACCAGTCGATCATCAAGTCGCTCGACGTGCATGAGGGCCAGATCGTCAAACAAGGCGAGCTGCTGGCGACCCTCGACCCAACCTTCACCACCGCCGATGTCGGCACCTTGAAGGCACAAGTCGCCAATCTCAACGCCGCGATCGCCCGCTGCCAGGCTGAATTGGCGCAAAAGCCGTTCGACATGGCGCCGGTGACGGACACGATCGCCAACACCTATATCGCGATGCAGCGCGACTACTATTTGCAGCGCAAGTCGCAATACGACGCGCAGGTGCGCAGCTACAACGAACAAGTCGCGCAGTACACGGCGACGATGCTGAAATACCAGGCCGATGCCGCACGCTATGGCGACCGCGCCAAGATCTCGCAGGAGATCGAGAACATGCGGGCGACCCTGGCCGCCGCCCAGGTCGGCAGCCGCCTCAATCTGTTGACCGCGACCGACCAGAAGCTCGAGATCCAGCGCGCCCTCGAATTCGATCGCAACGCGATGCAGGAAGCACAGCACCAGCTCGATTCGACCACTGCGACGCGCGATGCCTATATCCAGCAATGGTATGCCCAGATCAGTCAGGAGCTAGTAAAGGCTCAGGGCGACCGCGACAATGCGCTTGAGCAGCTCACCAAAGCTTCTAAACACATGGAGTTGGTGCGGCTCCTGGCGCCCGAGAACGCGATGGTGCTGAAGCTCGCCAAGCTGTCATCGGCCTCGGTGATGAACCAGGGTGAGCCGTTGCTTTATCTGGCGCCGCTAAAATCGCCGCTCGAGGCCGAGCTGCACATCGCCGCGCGCGATATCGGCTTCATCCGTGTCGGCGACACGACCACGGTCAAGCTCGTCCCGTTCAACTTCATCGAACACGGTACCGCCGAAGGCAAGGTGCGGTCGATCAGCGAAGGCGCGTTCACCACCGACGATAACGGCCAGCCGGCCGAGGCCTATTACAAGGTCCGCGTCACGCTCGACCCTGTGGCACTACGCAACGTCCCGAGCAGCTTCCGCCTGGTGCCTGGGATGACCCTCACTGGAGACATCCACGTCGGCACGCGCTCACTGTTCACCTACCTGGTCGGCGGCGTGGTGAGCGGCGCCAGTCAATCCATGCGCGAGCCTTGATAGCGCGGGAGCTCGACGATATCGAGGATCTCGCGCGGCGCTTTCTCGCCGTGCAGGGCGCCCGCCGAGCGGCATCGCCCGAGACGCCGCCCCCCACCTCCAATGGACAAGGTGTCGCCGAGAGTGAACTGCCGGCCGACACCGAGCCTATCAATGCGGTCAATGGCCATGCTTCCGGCGAGGTTTTGCTCCCGGTAGAAACACAGATTTCCGGGCAGATCATCGCGCTTGAGAGTGCCAAACCGCCGGCGATTCAGCCGGAGACGCCGGTCCTGCCCACGATACCAACGGAGCCGCGCAGGTTCCCAAGGCTCCCGCCGGCGCGCCGCATCCCGGTCGCGTTGCCGCCGCGCGTAGCTGCGCCCGCGCCAAAGCCGCAAGCTGCGGAACCGATCGCCGCCGCGCCGGCGGCGGCGCGAGAACGCCTCGAACCCACCCCGGCGAAACCCGAACCGGAGCCGCTGGTTTCGCTGCCGGTGGCCGCACAAGAAGCCCCCGCGCCCACGCCAGCGGAGCCCGAACCGGAAGCGCTGATCTCGTTGCCAGTTGCCGCGCAAGAAGCCCCCGAGCCCGCCCTGACGGAACCCGAACCGGAACCGCTGGTCTCGTTCCCAGGACAGGTGATCGAGTTCGAAACGGAAGCGGCCGTGCCCCTCTCCGCCCCTGCGCCGACGCTGCCTCAAGAGATATCGCCGCAGCAGCCGACCCCGCTTGCGGCCGCGATGGAAGCTTTCGAGCGGCAGGACTATGCCGCCGCGTTCTCGGCCTGGCTCGCCGCCGCCAACGAAGGGAACAGCGAGGCCCAATATCGGCTCGGGCAGCTTTACGCGCGCGGACAGGGGGTCGCACCCAACATCGCCGACGCGCTTGCGTGGTACCGGCTGGCCGCGGACCAGGATTTTGCAGAGGCGCAATACCAGCTGAGCCTGCTCTACCAATTCGGCCGCGAGGACGCCAATATCGCCGGCACCAGCGAGTGGTATCGGGTGGCTTCAAGTCGCGATAAAGCCGAGACCGACCGCAACCTCGCGCTGTTCTTTCCCAACGGGCTCGCCGTCACCCGCGACGACGCGGCAGCGATGCACTGGGGCCTTACCGCCGCCAACCAGGGCTTGCCAGAGGCCGAGGCAACCGTTGGCGGCTACTATGCGCGAGGCGTCGGCTGCGAGATCGATTACCAGGAGGCGCGGCTTTGGTACGAGCGCGCCGCCCGGCAGGGCAATGCCGAGGCGCATTTCGGGCTTGGCGTACTCTTTGCCAATGGCTTCGGGGTCAAGGTCGATCTCGCGGCGGCGGCGGAGCACCACCGGATCGGCGCCGAGAAAGGCCATGACGGCGCCCAGCTCGCGCTCGGCCTGATGCATCTGACGGGGCAAGGGATGGCGGCCGATCCCGCCGCCGCCGCAGCGCTGTTTCAGCAATCGGCCGACAAGGGCAATGCGCGCGCCTGGTACAATCTGGGCCTACTGAACTTGCGCGGCGACGGCGTCGCGCAAAACTTGATCACCGCCGAGACCTGTTTCCGGCGGTCAGCGCGCGACGGTCATACCCCGGCGATGATGATGCTCGGCCAGATGTATGGGAACGGCCAGGGTTCGACCGCCAATCCGCACGAGTCCGGGCTCTGGTACCAGAGGGCTGCCGATTCCGGTATGGCCGAGGCCCAGTTCATCGTCGGCACGTTCTATGCCCGCGGCGATGGCGTGGCGCTGAGGCTCAGCGATGCCGCCAAATGGTTCGAGCGCGCCGCCGAGCAGGGGCACGCGCTGGCGCAGTTCAACATCGGCACGTTCTGCCTCGGCGGAACCGGCGTCACCCGCGATACGGCGCGCGCCGCCGAGTGGCTGCGCCGAGCCGCCGAGCAGGGCATGAGCAAAGCGCAGGTGCGGCTCGCCCAGCTTTATTTGGCCGGAGAAGGAGTCCCTGCCGACCCAGCGTCCGCGACCTCCTGGTTGACCCGCGCGGTCGACGCCGACGATCTCGACGCGATGACGGCGCTGGGCGTGCTCTATGTGCAGGGAAAGGGCGTGAAGCGGGATGCGGCGCACGGAGAGGCGCTGCTGTCCCAGGCGGCTGCGCGGAACCACAACCCGGCCCTTCTGCAACTCGCTCACCTGCGCCTGCAGCAAGGTCAGCGCGACGAGGCCATGTGCCTCTACGGAACTGCGGCGGAGGGCGGTTATCTCGATGCTCAGCTGGTACTTGCCGGGCTCTACCAACGCGGCGACGTCATTCCGCACAGCGACGAGATGGCGGCAGTCTGGTACCGCCAGGCGGCGGAGCAGGGCCATGCCGGCGCGCAATTCCAGCTCGCGGTGTTCTACTGCACCGGACGCGGCGTCAAAATCGATCTCGCGGAGGCGGTCAAATGGTATCGCCGCGCGGCCGAACAGGGCGACCGGATCGCCCAGTTCAACATGGCGGTGATGCTGGCCAAGGGCGATGGCGGCGAGCGTAACGACGCTGAAGCCCTCGCCTGGTGCCACAAGGCGGCGCAACAGGGCATGGCCGAGGCGCAGATGATGCTTGGCGACTTGCTTTCCGCCGGTCGCGGCACCGAGGCCGACCCGGACGCGGCTCGGGAGTGGTACGAGAAAGCCTCCGCACAGGGTCTGCAAGCAGCCTCCGTGCGCCTCATGTCGATCACGGCACCGACGAGCGGCGCAGGGTGACGCTTTAATGCTTCAGATAGACCGTGTCGCCCTCGACCCTGACCTCGTAGGCCGGCACGTCGGCCGAATACGGCCCATCGACAAACTTGCCGGTGCGGATGTCGAACTGCGCGAAATGCAGCGGACATTCGACGATGCAGCCGTCGAGCCGCCCTCGCGATAGCGGCGCGTTTCGGTGGCCGCACACGTCGCGCAGTGCGTAGAAACTACCCTCGACATTGGCCAGGACGATCCGTTCGCGATCGACCGCGACGAATTTCATCTCGCCCGGCGCGAGGTCGCCCAATTGGGCGACGGCGACAAAGCCTGCTTCCATGCTGCTGTCTCAGAAAGTGAGCCCCTCACCCGCCTCCCCCGGATCAAGTCCGGGGTTCGGCACCCTCTCCCCGTAGACGGGGCGAGGGATATCCTCCGGCGCGCTCCCTCTCCCCGCAAGCGGGGAGAGGGCTGGGGTGAGGGGCTGTCCGACTAATTCAGCTCGAAGCCGAACATCTTCGCGGCGTTCGACGAGGTGATCTTTTGCAGATCGGCATCGGGGACGCCCTTGAACATGCGCTGGATGAACTGCTGCGAGCGCGGGAAGGTCGCCTCGGCATGCGGGTAGTCGCTGCCCCACAGCATGTTCTCGACGCCGATATAGTCGCGCAGCTGGACGCCGAGATCGTCCTCCATGAACTCGACGAACATGTTCTGCTTCCAGTAGTCGCTCGGCATGAACCCTTGGCTCGACTTCCAGCCCTTGGTGAAGACCGGCCGCTCGACATAGGTGAAGTCCATCTGCTTCAGCCAATGCGGGATCCATGCCGCCTCGTGCTCGACGGAGCCGATCTTGAGGCCGGGGAACTTGTCGAATACGCCGGCGAACAGCATCGAGCCCAGCGAATAGCGCACCCAGTAATCGGTGGTCGAACGGCCCGCGCCGGTCAGCTCCGTCAGGTCGGTGGTGAACTCGTTGGCTGGGACGCCGTTGCGCGGGGTGCCGATATGCATCAACAGGGGGTGCTTCAACTCCTGCGCCGTCGCCCAGAACTTGTCGTAGATCGGGCTGCTATACGGCTTATCCGGCTGCGGCGCGACCGAGATGAACGAGCCGACCAGGCCCATCTTGGCGACGCGCTCCAGTTCCTTGGCGCCTGCGTCGGGGTCGTCGAGATTGAGCATCGCGATGCCCTTCAGCCGGTCGGGATGGGGCTTGCAGAAATCGGCGATCCAGTCGTTGTAGACGCGGCAGATCTCGCTCAGCAGCTCGCTGTCCGGGACGCGGTACCAGAAGAGACCCTGGCTCGGCTGCAACACC
>DATNJF010000284.1:0-5707 GCA_035604035.1 Allostellaceae bacterium
AGGGTACCCTGAGCGTGATCGATTTGACGCCGGTCTTTGATCCCGGCGACCCGGACTGGACGATCGAAGGCAAGGTCTATGGCGTCGTGATTCCGGAGGGGAAGACGACGGGCTGGATGGTGCCCGACGCATATCGCGACCGCTTGGAGGTGTGGAACGGCGACGCCAAAGACCTACTGCCCAAGATGGTCGACAGGGTCGATGCGGTCGATTTTTTCTACCACGATTCCGACCACATCTACGACCACATGATGTTCGAATTCCACGAAGCGAAGCGTAAACTGAATCCAGGTGGGCTCATCGTCGGCGACGACATCTCGTGGAATGCCTCGCTCTGGGACTTCGCCGACCAATACGGCGTCCCGTCGTTTAATTTCAAAGGAGCCGTTGGGGTCGCGTTCTTCTAATCGTTGAGGCACAGGCGCGCACGTTGGACGAAGACCCATCGATCCGCCGGCCGGCCCGTCGCGGATTTACGGCGAAGCGGCAATCGACTAATAACGGCGCTTCGCACGCTGAATTGTCGTCAGGCAAAAAATGGGACTGGGTGCCGACACCCTCGACATGCTCGAGCGCCTGCACGCGGAAGGCCGTCTCACGGTCCCGCGCTCGGTGATGGAGATCGGTGCGCAGCAGCTCTCCAATAATTTCCTCGAGGCTAAGGATCGCATCGACCGCGTCGGCAAGATCTTCAAGATCCCGACGACATGTCCGCTGCCGGACCCCACGCCGACCTACATCGTCCACGGCGATCTCGAGCACCTGGCCGAGGATGCTCCGCGGGCGCGCGACTTCTGGACCTGGCTCGGTTTCGACTATGCCGCGGTCGACTTCGACGGTAGCCCGGGTAGCATTCCGCTCGATCTGAACTTCGACCCGGCGCCGGCGCCGCATGTCGGCAAGCACCAGCTCGTCACCAATTTCGGCACCACCGAACACGTCGCCAACCAGCTCAACGCGTTCAAGGTGATCCATGATTTCGCCGCGGTGGATGGGTTGATGGTGCATGCGGTGCCGATGCAAGGGATGCTCAATCATGGGCTGGTGAACTACACGCCGAAGTTTTTTTGGATGCTGGCTCGCAGCAACGGATATCGCTTCATCTACATGAACCTCGGATGCGGCGAAGTTTCCTACGCTTTTCCGGACAACGTCGCCGATGCGATCCGCCCGTTCGATGCCGCCATCGAAACGCGCCGCGGTGCATTGCCCCAGCTCGACGCGGTGCTCATCGTCGTCCTGCAGAAGGTCTTCGATATCACCTTCGTGCCGCCTATCGACGTGCCGACCGGCACGCGGACCGACAACGCGGCGATGAAAGAGCGCTACTGGACCGTCTTCAAGCCGCACGCTTTCGCCAGAGTCCCACAACCGCTGTCGCGGCGATTTGCGCACGTTCTGGCGCGGCTGAAGTCCAGCTTTATGCGGAAGTAGCTCGAAAGCGGCGACCGAACCCACCGTCATTCCGAGCCTCATGCCGGTATCTCGAGACCGCCGTCGAACGCGGCGGGAAAATCTTCGGCGCGGACAAAGCGGCGCCCGGCGCGCGGCCAAACTCATACAATTGAGGTACCCGCAGTCGCTCAAGATCGCGGCACCTCCGAGGAATGCCCCGTTCAAGGAAATTGACAGCTCGTCCGTCCTCACTTGAGCACCGATCGCGCGGCCCTAGGTGAGGCTCGTATGCGGGCGCCGCGGCTGATGAACTTGGTTCCGGCAGCTTCAAACGCTGCAATCATTGCGTCGAGCGTCCGACCATAGGGCTTGGTCGCGCCGCGCCATCTGCCGCGCCATTATCAGACTTGAATGCGAATCTCTCGAAGGCAATGATCACGCTTCCTTCAACGCTCACCCGTTAAGGTTATTGCCAGCCCGGAAGATCATCTCGGTAAGAAGCTGGCGGCGCTCGGTCCCGATGAGTGGTGGAAGCTTGGCGCCGCGGCCCGCGCGAGGGTCGTCGAGCGTTACGGTCTCGCCGCGATCATCGCCCGCTACGAGGCGCTCTACGAGGCGATCGCGCGAGGCGAACGCCGCCAGGGGCTTGGAGGGAAGATTTGACCCGGCGCGGGCGGCTCTTGACGGTCGGTGTCACCGCCACCGGCGGGTATGCGGCGCTGATTTTCTGGTTTGCCTGGGCCGATGTCTATGGGGCGCACTTCTTCGATCACGGCGGCCTTGTCGCACTCTACAATGTGCTTCGGATAGTCTTTGCCGCCGCTCTCGCCTGGTTGGTTTATGCGCCGGGAGCCGTCATTCTGGCGATGGCCGCCGGCTTCTCGGCGGTGCGATCGCTGCGCCCCGGCGAACGGTATGCGCTCGGCTTCTTCACCGGGGCTGGTTTCTGGCATCTGCTCTTATTCGCCGTCGGCTTTGCCGGCGGTTACACCAGGCCGGTAGCAATCGCGCTCACGGTTGCCGTGCTCGTGCTTTCCTTGCCGCATCTGGTGGCCTGCCTCGACGAGGCATTGCGAGGCTTGCCTGACGCGTTTCGCCTCTCAAGTGCCAGCGGGCGGCGCAACGCCGTCCTGCTTACGATTTTCATCGCGGTTGCAATTCTGTTCATCGCCGTCAAGGGAATTTACCCGGGAGGTGGTCATGATTATTATACGCATTATTTTTACTACAATGTTGAGGTAATTAAAAACGGATCAACCCTGCCAAATGAGGTTTGGTATCAATTTTATTATTCAAAAGGGGCTGGATTACATTTCTTGGCGATGTTGTTAACCGATCCGTTAGCACCGCAACTCGTTACCGCGGTTTTTGTCTTCGCAGGCGCGCTTACCGTGGCGCTGATCCTAGGCCGGGTGACGGGCGGAGTGACGCTGCCGTGGGTCGGTGCCATTCTTTTTCTCGCTCTGCTGATCTTTACGCCGGGTCACCGCGACCTGCTCGGTGCCGACGGGTGGGGCCAACTCGAGAAAATCCACGAGCTGACGGCAACGACCTTTCTCGGCCTGTTCTGGATGTCGACCCATTTCGCCTCCGCGGAAGGGCAGCGTCGCCGCTTGTGGCTGTGCGGCTCCGGGTTTTCGGTCTTGAGCGGCATCCTCCTGACGACGGTGATCGTTCCTTTCGTCGAGAGTTTTCTTGGTCTCCTAATCATCTGGGGCATGGTGACGCGGCAAGGCCGTCTGGCCACGGCGGCGCTCTCCGCAGCGGCGATTGGCGGCTTAGTGACAATCGCGACGCTAGCGATCAATTACGCGGCGACGGGCCTCCCGCTCGACCAGGGGATCCTCTACTTCTGGCCGATTGCCGATCTGCAAAAGATCCAGCAAAGGGGTGTCCTGAACGAGGTTCTAGCGCAACACTACTACGCCACTCACGGCCTTGGGACCGAGGTGCCGTTACTGACCGACGCGTCAAGGCGGCTGCTCTACATCTATCTGCGGCTGGATATCTGGTGGCCTATTGGCGCCTTTGGCATAGCCAGTTCGGCACCGGCGATATGCCTCGGCGGCTGGCGCGACAGGATCGCTTCGCCGGCACTTCGGGGCGCGTGGCTGAGCACGCTCGCATTTCTCATCAGCTTCGCGGTCATCGCCATGGTTCTCGGCGTGGGCCGTCAACAGACCGTATCGTTCTATCGCTTCAGCTCGTTCGCTTATGCGCCGACCTTGTGCGGCGTGTTGTTGTTATGCATGACATTTCCCGCCCGCTCGCGGCTCTGGTCGGTGCTGTCCGCCGTCGTCGTCGTCGGGATCGTGGTGAGTGGCTTCCTCGGCAAGCACGGCAGGTATCTGGCCGCGGGCGTCGCCGCAAAGACCGAGAATGCGGCGGCGTTCCTCGGGGGAAGGTTGAGCATCAAGGACGCCTATCAGCACCCGGGCTGGCCGGGCTGGTATTCCTGGGGCGCCATCTATCCGGCGATGGAGCAGGCGTGGAAGATCGCCGGCCGTGGGACGCCGATCTACACGTTTCAATTTCACAGCTATTGCATGCTGCCGGACTGCCATGTGCTGGCGTGGATCAGCACCCGGACCGTTCCTGAACTCGACGCGGCGTTGTTCGGTACGCCGGACGAGGCGATGGCCGCGATCAAGCGGGCGGGGATCGACTATTTCTTCTATTCCACCGAGCTTGCCGATTTTCCGGGCGAGGTTTCGACGCCGATCATCATGTCGCCGATCTTTGCGCCTGACGCGATCGCGCAATATTTTGGTATCAAGTGGAGCGATGGGGTCAGTTACCTGCTGACCTGGCGCGACCAAGGCGAGCGGCCCCTCGACGAGTCGTTTCTCGCGACCTATCGCCGACAGTTCGACGAAGCGTCGATCAGGATGTCGTTTCCGCTTGCCGCGTGGCGCAGCGTCTTCGACCATTTCAAGACTTATGGCCTGCATCCCTACCGGCTGCCGTGGTGCCTCGTTTGCCCAGGCGTTCCGAACGATTGAGTCGGCGTCGTCGCCGATTGCGATGCCAAGCGTCGCCGGATAGGTTGCGGCCGCGGCTCGCGGATGCGCGCTGGGGGCAGAGATGCGGATCGGCATCGATTTCGACAACACGCTGATCGACTACGACCGCGTTTTCCTCGACGCGGCGCGCGAGCGCGGGCTGGTGCCGCGCGACTTCGCCGGCTCGAAGAAGGCGGTGCGCGACGCGATCCGGCTGCTGCCGGATGGCGAGCCCACTTGGCAGCGGTTGCAGGGCTATGTCTACGGTGCCGGGATCGGCGGCGCGGTGCCGTTTCCGGGCGCGCACGACTTCTTGCGCCGATGCGCCCGCGAGGGGGTCGCGATCTTTATCGTCAGCCACAAAACGCGCTTCGGGCATTTTGATCCAGCGCGGGTCGATCTGCGCGAGGCGGCGCGCGGTTGGATGAAGGAGCAGCGCTTTCTTGAGGCCCTGCCGGCCGATCACCTCTATTTCGAGGATGACCGCGAGAAGAAGATTGCCCGCATCGCCGCGCTCCAATGCACGCATTTCATCGACGACCTCGAGGAGGTCTTCGCCGATCCGCACTTTCCGCCGGGGGTGAAACGCGTCCTTCTAGGCGAAAGCGGCGCCGAATCCTGCGATGCGCGGTGCGGGAATTGGCGGGACGTCACGGCTGCGATCTTTGGCGATGCCGGCTGACCCGGCGCTCGACGCGGCGGCGCGAGCGGCGCGCGCCCTCGCGGGACGGCCGGGCGCGTCGATCGAGCGGGTGCGCGGCTACGGACGCAACAGCGGCGTGTACCGGGTCGATACTGCCGGCGCGGCCTACGCGCTCAAGCAATATCCCCCACGCCAACCGAATGACCGCGACAGGGCGAGCATCGAATACGCCGCACTCCGCTTTCTCACGGGGCACGGCGTGACGACGGTGCCGCGTCCAATCGCGGTCGATGCCGCGGGCGGCTACCTGTTGCTCGAATGGATCGAGGGCGACCCGGTCGAGACGCCGATAGCGGCCGACATCGCCACCGCGTGTAATTTCCTGCGGGCGGTCCACTCCCTACGCGGCGAAAGCGACGCCACAGCGCAGCCGATGGCGGCCGAGGCGTGTATTTCCGCAGCGGAGACCGTGGCGCAAATCGAGCAGCGGCTGGCGCGGCTCGCTGTCGTGACCGATGAGCCGGCGCTGGTGGCGTTCGTGCATGACACGCTGGAGCCGCTGTTCGGCGAGGTTTCGACCTGGGCACGAGCCGGTTACACCTCTGCCGGCTTCTCCTTTGCTGCAGAGGCTTCGGCGCAGACGCCGTGCCCCGCCGATTTCGGCTTT
>DATNJF010000285.1:0-4018 GCA_035604035.1 Allostellaceae bacterium
CGCCGCCACCGCCAGCGCCGCCGGCAGGCCAAAGCCGAGCCAGCGCGGCAGCAGCGCCGTCCCCGCATCGGTGTAGACGAGGATCAGCGCCACGGCGGCGATCAGCAGTGGCGCCGCCGCCCACAGCGGCAGCCGGACGCCGCTTCGGTAAGCGAGCGCGAGCAGCATGCCGAGCACGAATTCGAGCACGATCGGGTCGGCCCAATAGGCGAGCGCCCCCGGCAATCCCGGCAACAACCAGCCGGCGAGCGCCAGTACGGCCAGCGCGATGGCGACGCGCGCGACTGTGATCTCGCGACGCGCCGCCAGGCACAGGGCGAAGACGGCGTAGAAGAACATCTCGTAATTGAGCGTCCAGCCGACGCCATAGACCGGGCTCATCTCGCCGCTTGGGCGTGGGTAGGGGATGAACAGAAACGACAGCGCCGCATGCGCCGGGCTCGCATCCGAGGCGGCGAAACCGCGCACGGCGACGTACGCAATCATCGCCACGGTCATCAGCCAGTAAAGCGGGACGATCCGGGCCACTCGCCGCGCCAAGAAAATCGTCGCCGCGCGGTCTCGCCCGAACAGGGATTCGGAGGAATAGACCATCACGAACCCGGAAATCACGAAGAACAGATCGACCCCGGCGGCGCCCACATTGACAAAGCCGGGCAACGCATCGGCGCGCCCAAAATGGTGGAGGAAATCGTACCGGACATGGGAAATGACGACCCCGGTCGCCGCCACCGCGCGCAACAATTGCAGCGCGAAGAGCTTGCCGGTCGCCGCGCGATGGGTCGAAGCGAGCGCGACTGCCATTCGCCCCGCCGCGAGCTAGTTGTAGACCGCCGCGGTGCCCGGCGCCGGCGAATAGGCGAAGCTGCCGCGATTGAGGATCGCCTCGCGCCCGCCGAAAGCGGCGATCTTCGCCGCCTGATCGGATTTCGCGAGCGCGTCCGCCTTCTCGGGGTCGACCACCGCGCGCAATTCCGTCTCGCAATCGGCGGCGAGCCCGCTATAGCCCGCCTCCTGCGCCAGGTCGCGCGTCTCCTGCGGGTCAGCGTCGAGATCGAAGAGCTGCGGCTTCATGCCGACATAGTAGATGAACTTGAACCTTCCCTTGCGGATCATAAAGGCGCCGGTCGCCGCGCCGGTCGCGTGATATTCGCACAGCACCGTCCGCATCGGCGCGGTCAGCGCGACCTCGTCGAGCGGCATTCCCGGCAGGTCGCGGTCATCCGAGTGCGGTGCGACCCCGGCCCATTTGACGATGGTCGGGAAGCAATCGACGAGCGTCACCGGCTCGCGGCAGACCATGCCCCGCGGCAGTCCGGGGCCGGCGGCGATCATCGGCACACCGGCCGATTCCTCGTACATCGTCGATTTGCCCCACAGCCCGCGGGTGCCGAGATTATCGCCGTGATCGGCCGAATAGATCACTCGCGTCGCATCGGCCAGGCCCGCCGCCTCCAGCGCCGCCAGCACCCGCCCGACATTGTGATCGGTATAGCTGACCAGGCCAAAATACGCAGCGATCGCCCGCCGCACATTGGCCTCGTCGACAAACCCCTTCTCATAAATCTGGCACTCGCGGAACGCGGCAATATAGGGATGGTCTGGGGCTCGGTCCGCCGGGCTCCGCAACGCCGGCAGCGGCACCTTGTCCTCGGGGTAGAGGTCGTAGAATTCCGGCCGCGCGATCAGCGGGAAATGCGGGCAGACCAGCGACACGAACAGCGCCCACGGCTTGCCGCCCGGCACACCCGCCCGTGCCTTTAGCCAATCGACCGCGGCGTCGGTGATCTTGCGGTCGTAATCCTGGTACGAGGAGTCGCCGCGCCCGGCATCCTTGGCGAGGCGCAAGGTCGCCTTCCTCACCGGCAGCGGATCGCGCAGCCAGCCCAGCGGGTCGCCGATGCCGTCATTGATGTGTAGCGGCATGATCTCTTGGCTGAACCCGTTGTCGTCGTCCTCACTACGGAAGTGCAGCTTGCCGATCGAGGTGACCTCGTGCCCGGCCTCGCGCAGCCGGTGGTGCCAGGACGGCACGCTGCCGTCATAGGCGATGCCGTTGTCCCAGAAGCGGATCTGATGCGGATAGCGCCCTGTCGCGAGGCTGGCGCGCGCCGGGACACAGATCGGCGAGTTGGTGTAAGCGTCAGCGAAGCGCACCCCGCGCGCCGCCAGCGCGTCGAGGTTCGGCGTCCGGATCATTCGATGGCCGTAGCACCCCAGCACCCGCCGGCTGTGCTCGTCGGAGAGGATGAAGAGGACGTTCGAGGGCTTCATCCTCGCCCCCCGATGAGACAGGGTATCAGGTATTCCGCCCAACCTGCTTGCCGGCGCTGGTGCCGGCGATCTTGCCGAACACCGAGCCCGACACCAGGCCCGTCCCGCCCGGGTAGTTGTGATAGAAGAGGCCGCCGACCAGCTCGCCGGCCGCGTACAACCCGGAAATCGGCTTCTGCGCGGTGTCGAGCACGCGGCCGTCGGTGTCGATGCGCACCCCGCCAAAGGTGAAGGTGACGCCGCAGGTCGTGCAGAACGCCTCGTAGGGCGGCTTTTCCAGCGGCATCGCCCAGTTGGTCTTGTCGATCGCCAGCCCCTTGGTGGTGCGCCCGTCCTTGACCGTCGGGTTGTAGGGGATGTCGCGCTGGACCGCGGCGTTATACTCGCTGATCGTCTTCAAAAACGCCGCCTTATCGACCGGTGCGTACTCGGCCATCTTGTCGGCCAGCTCCTCGATCGTGTTCGCCACCACCTTGGTGATCTGGCGGATGCGGTATTCGTCGCGTTGCAGATGCACGACCTGCTGGTCGAAGATCTGCCAGGCGAACTGGTGCGGCTGATTGAGGATTTCGCGGCCGTATTTGGCGTAAGTGTAGTTGCGGAAATCCGCGCCCTCGTCGCAGAACCGCTCGCCAGTGGCGTTGACCATGATGGCGAACGGGTAGGAGTGCTTCTGGAAGTTGTCGCCGACCGCGAGGTCGCCGAATTCGGGCGCGTTGTAGTCCCAGCCGACCGCGTGACAGCCCGACCAGTTGCCGTACGACATCGCGCCGATCTCCAGCGCCATCTTGATGCCGTTGCCGGTGTTGAAGCGGGTGCCCCGCACCTTGGCCAAGTCCCAGCCCGGCCCGAGATAGCGCGTGCGCATCTCGGCGTTGGCCTCGAACCCGCCGCAGGCCAGCACCACCGCCTTGGCGCGGATTTCGGTGGTCTTGCCCTCGACAATGGCGACGACGCCGTGGACGCCGTTATCGTCGTGGATCAGATGCTCGCCGCGCGCCTCATAGGCAACTTCGATGCCGCGATCCTCGGCCGATTTGAAGAGGCCCTCGACGAGCCCCGGCCCGCCGCCCCAGGCTTCCAGCGCCAGCCCGCCCCAAAACACGAATTTACCCTCGTGCTTGAACGCCTGGCGCGAATACATCGGGGCGAAGCGGATGCCCTTCGAGCGCATCCACAGCAGCGTCTCCTGGCTCAAGGTGATCAGCTGCTCGGCCATGTCGGGGTTCGACTTGTAGTCGGTCAGGCGGCCGAGATCGTCGTAGTACTTGTCCTGCGTGTAGGTGCCGAAATCGCTGGTCGCGATCTCGGTTTCCGAGAGGTCGCAGAGCTTCAGCAAATCCTCGACGCCGTTATAGACAAAGCGCAGCGCCCCGGCGGTATAGCGGCTGTTGCCGCCGCGCTCGTCGAACGGCGCCGCCTCGAGCACCAGCACCCGCGCGCCATTCTCCTGCGCCGCCAGCGCCGCGCACATGCCGGCGTTCCCCGCGCCGACGACAACGACATCGTATTCACCCGAAATCATCCCGCTTCCTCCGTACGGCCTTGTGGCCGATTCGCTGCCGCAACGAGTAGCGCGCGGACGGCGCCAAGGGCAAGGGGCGCGGCGCCTAGCGGGCTTGACCGAAGCAAGGAAATTCCTTACATTGGATTCCTACGGTAGCCACGGCGATGATCATGATTACGAGCAAATTGACGAGCAAAGCGCAAACCACGATCCCGCGGTCAGTGCGCAACGCGCTGC
>DATNJF010000286.1:0-5368 GCA_035604035.1 Allostellaceae bacterium
CTATCCGCACCTTTGACTGCAAGGGGTCGCCCGACCGAGACCACACACGGAACTTGTCGGCCTCGCCCGGCGGGTTCACCACGTGCACGGACGAACTGTGTTTGGCCATCGTCGCGGCGACGTGCTTCTTCAGCCAATCACCCCAGATGTGTTCCTTGCTCGGGCGCGGTCGCCGCCAACGGTGATCCAGACCCGTATCCACCGCTACGATGGTAATGCTGCGCGACTTCCCAGCCTTTCCGACAAGGCCTGGGGCGAGTTTCACGATCGTCGACAGATTGCGTCGCTTGATGAACTAGAGCGCGTTGCAAGCGAATGGTGGACAAAAGCCGCAATTTAAAATCGATCGGCTAGATGGCCGCTTTCGGCGCACAACGGCCGCTCGCTTCAGGCCACACCCCCAGCGAAAGAGTCGGCACCAAGCCAGCAGACGGAATGCTGCGAGGGAGCACGCGATGATCAGAGCAGCCAACTCGCTAACCGAGGCGACCTTCATCGGTGCACCGCGCGACGCCGACATCCGTGCGCTTTATGAATATTGGGACGCTGTGCGTGGCGAGCGTGCGATGCCATCCCGCCAGGACATCGATCCAGCAGCGATCCCCAGGCTCTTACCCCACATCATCATGTATACCGTGGTGGCGGACGGCGGCGGCTACACCGTTCGCCTTGTCGGGGAGGAAGTGGTGAACTTCGTCGGGCGTAATTTGACGGGACAGGCCGCCGGCTCAATCATGGAGCCACCCGCTGCGGAGTTAATTATCAAAATCCTCGATGCGGTAGCGACCGGGCGGGTGCCGAAGTTTCGCGCAGGCAAGGCGCACTGGCACCCCGACAGAGCTCATCGTGACTTCGAGGCCTGCTTCCTGCCGTTGTCTTCCGACGGTAAAACTGTCGACATCGTTCTCGGCGGCATCAAATTCCCCACGGCTTAGGGTCGACACCAGTCGGCTCTCAGCGAATTAATAAATGTCCGCTTACGGCGCTTCTCGGTCACTCAGCCTTTGCAGTTGGAACGGCTCTTCCTGCCCCCCATTGCCGACCTTCGCGCGCCCATGGCTTCGAGCGGCTCAGTCGGATGGTTTTCATCAGGGCGCGGCTTGACACGGGCCGCGATAGAGAAGCGGACCTTCACACAGCGGTGGCGAGAGTCGTAGCGAAGCTGCGGGTTGCGGTTATTCTTCGGGGATCCGCCTTGCGGATGCGGTGCCGAAGGCGGCACGCGTGTGCCGTAGCACTTGATAAAAGGAGCCGGGCGATGATCCGATCCCGCTTCGCCGCGATCGCGCTCGCCACCGCGCTAATGCTTGCCGCAACGGCGCGGGCGGACGAGAACCAAGTGCTGCGCTTTGTGCCGCACGCCGACCTGACGATCATCGATCCGTATTTCTCCGGCGTCTACATCACGCGCAATTACGGCTACATGGTGTACGACACCCTGTTCGCACTCGATCACGAGTTCCGGCCGCACCGGCAGATGGTGGACAGCTGGAAGGCGAGCAACGACGGGCTCACCTGGGAATTCACGCTGCGCAACGGGCTGAAATTCCATGACGGCCAGCCGGTGCGCGCTACCGATGTCGTCGCCTCGCTGAAGCGCTGGGGCCAGCGCAACGACTCCTATGGCCAGACGCTGCTCGACGCCGCAGCAGCGATCGAGGCGCTCGACGACATGCGCTTCCAGATCGCGCTGAAACGCCCGTTCCCGGTCATCGATGCGCTCGCGACGATGACCTCGCCGACGCCGTTCATCATGCCCGAGCGGCTCGCCCAGATCGACGCCTACACGCAGATCAAGGACCCGACCGGCTCCGGCCCGTTCAAGATGGTCATGAGCGAGTGGCAGCCGGGCCACAAGGTCGTCTTCGCCAGGAACGCGGATTATGTGCCGCGCGCCGAGCCACCGGACGGCGCGAGCGGCGCCAAGATCGCCAAGGTCGACCGGGTCGAGTGGATCTACATCCCCGACGCGGTGACCGCGCTACAGGCCTTGAAGGACGGCGAGGTCGATGCCTGGGAGAACCTGCCCAACGACTACGTTGCGGGGCTGCGGCACGATCCCGATGTCAAGATCAAGGACTCACCAGGGTTCGTCGGCACTATGCGTTTCAACTGGCTGCAGCCGCCGTTCGACAACGTGAAGATGCGCCAGGCCGTGCTGCAGGTGGTCGACCAGTCGGACTATATGGCGGCGATGGCGGGCGATCAGGAGAACTGGCGCACTTGCTACTCGGTCTATGCCTGCCTCGGCGATGAGGTGACCCGCGGTTCGGAGGCGCTGTCGGGCCCGCGCGACTACGACAGGGCGAAGAAGCTGGTCACCGAGGCGGGCTACAACGGGGAGCCGGTCGTCCTGCTCGACCCCGCCGACATCCCGCAGCTCCACGCCGAGGCGACGGTCACCGCCGATCTGCTGAAGCGGCTCGGCCTCAACGTCGAGGTCGCGACGACCGAATGGGGCACAGTCATCAAGCGGATCTATTCGAAGGACCCAGTCGCCCAGGGCGGCTGGAACGTGTTCGTCACCGCATTCGCCGCCTACGACATGCTGAACCCGGCCACGACCCGAAACCTACGCGCGCCCGGAGCCAAGGGCGTGCTGCCGGGCTGGGCGGACGACGAGAAGCTGGAGGCGCTGCGCGCCGCGTGGTTCGCGGCGACAGACGATGCCGCCCGGCGCGAGATCGCCGCGCAAATCCAGCAGCGCGCCTTCGAGGTCGTGCCGTTCATCCCGCTGGGGCAGTACCACGCCCGCGCTGCGTTTCGCTCCTACTTGACGGGCGTGGTCGACGCGCCGATTGCGTTCTTGTGGAACATCGAGAAGGGGCGCTAGCCATCAGCCGGCCTGGAGGATCACTCTGATGATCGAGAGTCGACAAAGAACGCTAGCACGCGGCAGGTTGAGATCGTCCGCCAAATTGATCGGCGCCGCGCACCTCAGATGAAGCCGGGAGGCGGGGTGAAGCCGCCGATCTCGGCGGCCAGCAGCCGGGCGAACTCGATCGTCGTCGGGTCTTCGCCCTCCGCGCCGATAATCTGCACGCCGACTGGGAGGCCCGCCGCGGTAAGTCCTACCGGAGCAGCAGTGGCCGGCAGATAGGTGAGGCTGGGAACCCCGGCCCAGAAGCGCTGGTCGCCATAGGGGACCCGCCGGCCGTTCACCGAAATGAGGCGCCGATCGCGATCGGGGTTGTGATCGTGTGGGAAGGCCGCGGTGGCTGCCACCGGCGTCAGCAATACATCGTAGCGCTGAAAGAACTCCCGCCACGCATAGCGCAGGTTGGTGCGCAACTCGTTGGCTATGCCCCAGGCGCGATGATCCAGCGTCGCGCCGCGCGCCACCGCGGCCCGGAAACTGATGTCGGTTTCGTCGAGCTCCGCGGCGATCGCCTTCTGCGCGGCAAAATCCTTGTCGCTCATGCGCGAGGCGGTCGCCGCCCGCAGCAGCAGCATGAACAACCGGTGCTGTTCCGCGTCATCGAGCGGCGCCCGCACCTCCTCGTCGACGCTTGCTCCCGCGACCCGGATTGCGGCGACCGCCGCGCCGATGGCATCGCGAACACTAGCGTCAATCTCGCTCAGCGAGGACGACAGCCACACTGCCACCCGGAAATCACGCAGATGGCGGGCCCGCGGCGCTGGTAACTCGATCCCCCAAGCGGGCAATTGCAGGTAATCCGGTCCAGCGAGCACGCGCATCGCAAGATCGATGTCCTCAGCGTAACGGGCCATCGGGCCGACCACAGAGATGTCGGTCGGGGTCAGCGCGCCGGTCGGCGAATGGCCACGCGACGGGATGAGTCCCCAGCTCGGCTTGTGGCCGTAAACACCGCAGTAATGCGCCGGGTTGCGGAGCGACCCAGCAATGTCGCTTCCGGCGCCAAGCGCCGATAAACCCGCCGCCAGCGCTGCGCCTTCCCCGCCCGACGAGCCGCCCGGCCCGCGGGTGGTATCCCACGGGTTGTTGGTCGTCCCGTAAACGTCGTTGTAGCTTTGTGAATCCATCAGCATCAGAGGCACGTTGGTCTTGCCGTAGATGATCGCGCCGGCCTGCAGCAGCCGCTCGATCACCACAGCGTTTTCGGTGGCGATGTTGTCCTTCCACACTGGGTTGCCCCAGGTTGTCGGCAACCCGGTGACGTTGAACGACTCCTTGACTGTCATCGGCACGCCATGCAGCGGGCCCCAGACCTCGCCCCGCGCCAGTGCGGCATCGGCCGCCCGCGCCCGTTCGCGAGCTCCGTCGAGCTGCCACGCCACAATCGCGTTGAGCACGGTATTATGGCGTTCGGCGCGCGCCAGATAATGCTCGAGCAATTCGAGACAGCCGACACGCCGGTCGCGCATATGAGCGGCCAGCTGAGTTGCGGAGGTAAAGGCAAGCTCGTCCATGTCGCTTTCCTCCCGGCTGCGCGAAAAAGCACCCTACCAACGGCAGCGAGGCCGCGCCACCGGTCGCCCATGAGCGTAGCCAAGCGAGTCAGCGACGGGGAGGCGCCGCGGCGGTGGTCGGTGGGTCCTCCCATTTGGACAGCTCTTTGCCCGGCCTCTCTGTGTCGAGCCGATAACCGAGCGTCCGATCGTACTCATCAAGACGACCGGCATTCATCAAATTCCCGTCGCCGCATCGCGTTTTCGGTTGAAGCCGATGGACGGTGTAGGGACTTCCCTGGGCGAAACCCCTCGGGGCAGATCAGCGAGTTGATCTAAGTTAGCCGGGAGTGTCGTTTCAGCGAAGCCGACACCGAGGGAGCGCGCTTGATGACCGACCTCGCCGGTAAGGTGGCGATCGTGACCGGCGCAAGCCGGGGGATAGGCGCTGCGGCTGCATCGACACCCACATGCAGGCCGCTATCCGGGCATCCGGGATCAGCCAGATCCGCCGGATCGATCTGGCGCCGGTGGGGCATCTGGCGGCAGCAATCTGTTACCTTTGCGCCGCTGCTGCCGATGATCTTGTGGGCAAGGAGCTTGCGCTGAATGACCCCGTTTTCCGCCGCCGCATCGGCCTCGGTTGACCGGGTTCGCGCCGCATTAGGGCTGCACGACAAATGTCCGCTGTCGGCGCAGAACGGACGATGGACTGGCGAGCGACACCTGGCACCCGGCTACCTCGCGAGCCGGGTATCCGCGCTAACGCGCTCCAGTTCGTCAGCGAGAAGCCGCGCGGCATCGCGCAGCGGCACGCGGTGCACTTCGTCAATCGGCTCGCGTTCGGCAAGCGAGCGAGCCAAATCCTCGAGAATTGCGGCAAAAAGGAAGTGATGCAGGTGGATTTGTACCGCACGTTTCTCGCCCTCTGACCGCACCAGCCGGATCAGCATCTCCTCTGCATCGGCACGGGCCTCGAACTTGCAATCGCGGCCGA
>DATNJF010000287.1:0-5350 GCA_035604035.1 Allostellaceae bacterium
TCGAGCCCGACTTCGCGGCAGAAACGGATCGAAGCCGGATCGCCGCCATGCTCGCCGCAAATCCCGACTTTCAGATCAGGTCGCGTCTTGCGGCCGCGCTCGGTAGCAATTTTGATGAGTTCGCCGACCCCATCGATGTCGAGGCTGACAAAAGGATCGTGCTCGAAAATCCCAAGCCGCTGATAAGCGCCAATAAAGCTCGCCGCGTCGTCGCGCGACAGGCCATAGACGGTCTGCGTCAAATCGTTGGTGCCGAAGCTGAAAAATTCCGCGCTCTTCGCGATCTCACCGGCCATCAGCGCGGCACGCGGCAATTCGATCATCGCGCCGACGTGGTAGGGAACCTTGACCCCTTCCCGGCTCATGATCTCGGCGCCGACGCGATCGACCATCTCCTTCAGGATGTCGAATTCGCGCCGGGTCGCGATCAGCGGCACCATGATCTCGGGTTCGACGGCGGCGCCGGTCTCGCGTGTCACGGCAACCGCGGCCTCGAAGATCGCGACCACCTGCATCTCATAAATTTCCGGGAATGTAATCCCGAGCCGACAACCGCGATGACCCAGCATCGGGTTGGTCTCGTAGAGCGCCAGCGCGCGGGCGCGGATTTCGCCGACTGTTTTGCCGGTGAGCTTCGCCATCTCCTCGAATTCGGCATCGATCTTCGGCAGGAATTCGTGGAGCGGCGGATCGAGCAAACGGATCGTCACCGGCAACCCGGTCATGATCTTGAAAATCTCCGCAAAATCGGCGCGCTGCATCGGCAGCAGCTTGGCCAAGGCGGCGCGGCGGCCGCGCTCCTCGTCGGCCATGATCATCTCGCGGATCGCGCCAATGCGGTCGGCCTCGAAGAACATGTGCTCGGTGCGCGACAGGCCGATGCCCTCGGCACCAAAATTGCGCGCGGCGCGGGCGTCCGTCGGAGTCTCGGCGTTGGCGCGCACCCCGAGCGTACGCAGCTCGTCAGCCCAACCCATCAAGGTCGCGAAATCGCCCGACAGCGTTGGCTCGATCGTCGGCACTTCACCCTGGATGATTTCGCCGGTCGAGCCGTTGAGCGTGATGAGGTCGCCGGCGCGGAGCAGCACGTTGCGCACCGTCATCGTGCCGGCGGCGTAATCGATGCGGACATCGCCCGCCCCGGCGACGCAAGGACGTCCCATGCCGCGGGCAACGACGGCGGCGTGGCTGGTCATGCCACCTCGTGCCGTGAGGATGCCACGAGCCGCGTGCATGCCATGGATATCCTCAGGGCTGGTCTCGACGCGGGCCAGGATCACCGCTTCGCTTCGGCTGGCGCAGCTTTCCGCCTCCTCGGCCGAGAACACGATTTTCCCCGACGCCGCGCCGGGCGAGGCCGGCAGACCGCGCGCCAGCACGGTGATCTTGGCGGCGGGGTCGAGCATCGGGTGCAGAAGTTGGTCCAATGAATTGGGCTCGATCCGACGGATCGCCTCGGCGCGATCGATGACGCCTTCCTCGACCAAGGACACGGCGATCTTGAGGGCCGCCTGCGCGGTGCGCTTGCCGGTGCGGGTTTGCAGCATCCACAGCCGCCCGCCTTCGACGGTGAACTCGATGTCCTGCATGTCGCGGTAGCGGTCTTCGAGTTTGCGTCGCACGTCGAGCAGCTCGCCGAACACCTTCGGCATCACCTCTTCCAGCGCCGGCAAGGTCGAGCTCGTCATCTTCTTGCCGGCGATCGTCAAATGCTGCGGCGTGCGGATGCCGGCGACGACATCCTCGCCCTGGGCATTCACCAGGAACTCGCCAAAGAACTCGTTGGCGCCGGTTGATGGATTGCGGGTGAAGGCGACGCCGGTCGCGCAATCGTCACCGCGATTGCCGAACACCATCGCCTGGACGCTGACCGCGGTGCCCCAGCTTTCCGGGATGTTGCTGAGCCGGCGGTAGGTGATCGCGCGATGGTTCATCCAGCTGCCGAACACGGCGCCGATGGCACCCCAGAGCTGTACTTTCGCATCCTGCGGAAACGGCTTGCTGGTCTCCTGCTCGACGATGTCCTTGAAGCCCTCCGCGATCGTCTGCCAATCCTTGGCTTTCAGCTCGGTGTCGAGCGAAGCGCCGACATCGTTCTTGTAGTCGTCAAGCAGCGACGAGAAATGCTGATGCTCGAGGCCCAGCACGACCTCGCCGTACATCTGCAGAAACCGGCGGTAGCTGTCCCAGGCGAACCGCGCGTCGCCGCCGATCTTGGCGAGGCCCGCGACCGTCTCATCGTTGAGACCGAGATTGAGTACCGTGTCCATCATCCCCGGCATCGAGGCGCGCGCACCCGAGCGCACCGAGACGAGCAGCGGGTTTTTCGGATCGCCCAGCTTGGCGCCGAGCGCCTGCTCGACGGTGGCGAGCGCGGCGGCGACCTCGGCTTCTAGTTCCGGGGGATAGGTGTGGTTTTGCTTGTAGTAGTGGGTGCAGACCTCGGTGGTGATCGTGAAGCCCGGCGGCACCGGCAGGCCCAGGCTCGACATTTCGGCGAGGTTGGCACCCTTACCGCCGAGCAGTTCCTTCATGTCGGCCCGGCCCTCAGCCGTGCCGCCGCCAAACCTGTAGACCCACTTTGTCATGCCGGGCCTATCCTTCGATCTGGGAGAAGTCGGCTACCTGCTTCATTGTCGTTCGGATGCCCGCGAGCAACCGCAGCCGATTCTGACGCAGTTTTACGTCATCGGTATTAACGGTCACTCTGGCAAAAAATTCATCGATTGGTCGACGCAGCTTGGCCAACTCACGCATCGCCTCCGCGAACCGCTCTTTGAGGAGTAAGGCACCCGCCGTCCCTCCAATCTCCTCCAGGCTGCGTCCGAGATTGAGCTCCTCGGGTTGCTTGAACAATAAAGGAGCGATGGCATCGTTATATCTTTGATCATCGCGCCGTTCTTCAATTTCGACGATGGACGAGGCGCGCCGATATGCTGTTAGGAGGTTCTCCCCATCATCCGTGGCGAGAAACGCCTCTAGCGTTCGGACGCGTTGTACCAGTCGGACCAGATCGTCCTCAACCAATCCACCCCAAGTGGAGGTAGCAGCGATCAATTCAGAGCGAATGCCCTGTTCGCGTAAATGAACCTTTAGTCGATCCGTAATGAACGACAATAGTTCCGAACTAAGATCAAATATCCCATATCTAACCGGGTCGAAGGCACTTGAGCCGTAATAGAAGGCAGTGCGCAGTGGTATCCTTACACCGTTTTCCAGAATCAAGCGGATCATCCCCAGCGCGGCACGCCTAAGTGCAAACGGGTCACGTGAGCCGGTGGGCTTTTCCTCAATCCGGAAGAACCCAGTGAGCGTTTCGATCTTATCGGCGAGAGCGACTACCAGGCTTTCAGGAGTCGATGGACAAGAATCGCTGGGGCCAAGTGGCTTGTAATGATTGGCAATTGCGGTCGCGATTCGATGATCTTCCGGTTGGCCTGACGTTAGAGCGTAATAGCCACCCATTACCCCCTGCAATTCGGGGAATTCGCCGACCATGCCGGCGAACAAATCGGCTTTCGCTAAATGTGCCGCGCGCTCCGCCCGCGCCCATAACTCGTGATCTAGCGGATAAACCAGCACGGCGATCTTGTTTGCAATATCAGTGAGCCGTGCTGTCTTGTCGTACACGCTGCCGAGCTTTTCGTGGTAGACGCGCTGCTTGAGCGCCTCGACCCGGTCTTCGAGGCGCACTTTGCGGTCCTGGTCCCAGAAGAACTTCGCGTCGGAGAGGCGGGCGCGCAGGACGCGTTCGTTGCCGGCGACGATGGCCGCGCCCTTGTCGGCGGTCACATTGTTGGCGACGAACAGGAAACGCGGCGCCGGCGTCCCATCCGCGCTGAGGCAGGAAAAATACTTCTGGTGTGTGCGCATCGCCGTGGCCAGCACCTCAGGCGGCAACCCGTCCGGCAGCGGGCGGACGAAATCGGCGTCGATTGAGCCCATCAGCACGACCGGGTACTCGACAAGACCCGCCACCTCGTCGAGCAATCCGTCGTCAGGTTTGGCGGTCAGGCCCTCCGCGCCAGCGAGTTTGCCGAGGCCTTTGGCGATGATCTCGCGGCGCTCGTTCCAATCGAGCACGACATGCGCCTTGGCGAGCTTCTCGCGATAATCCGCGGCATCAGCGACCGAAATCTCGCCCTTTGACAGAAACCGATGACCGCGAGTCACCCTCCCGACTGACACCTCGCCGAGCGGCAGATTCAGCACCTTGCCGTCGAACAGGCAAATCACCGAGTTGAGTGGCCGAACCCAGCGCAGCTCCGAGGCCGGATAGCGCATCGATTTTGGCCAGGAAAGTGCGGTCATCGCCGCATGGATCAGCTCCGGCAGCACTTCGGCGGTAGCGCGCCCAAGCCGCTTGATCACGGCGAAATAGAAATCTCCCCGCACCTCGCACTGATCGATGGAAGTTAGGCCCGCTGCACGCAGGAATCCGTTGAGCGCCTGCTCGGGGGCTCCAACCCGCGGCCCGCGGCGCTCTTCCTTACGATCAGGTTGGCGCGCCGGAATCCCGTCGGCGATCACCGTCAACCGGCGCGGCGTCACATGGCCGGTCCGTATCTCCGCCGGGATATCGGCGGCGGCGAGCTTGTCGCGAATGAGGCCGGTGAGATCGTCAATGGCCCGGCGCTGCATCTGCGCCGGGATTTCTTCCGACAGAAGCTCCAGCAGCAGTTCGCCCATCTTAGCCGCGGCCCTCCAGCCAGGCTTCGCAGCAGGCGCGCGCCAGCGCCCGCACCCGGCCGATATAGGCGGCGCGCTCGGTGACGCTAATCACCCCGCGCGCGTCGAGCAAATTGAACAGATGGCTCGATTTGAGGCATTGATCGTAGGCCGGAAGCGCTAAGCCGTGCCCGATCAGCCTGCCGCACTCTTCCTCTGCGTCGGCGAAATGGGTGAACAGTTTGGCGGTGTCGGCGACCTCAAAATTATAGGCCGAGAACTCGCGCTCGGCGCGCAGGAACACATCGCCGTAGGTGATCCGCCCGGCGCCCGTGACCCCGTTGAAATCGAGGTCGTAGACACTCTCAACTCCCTGCACGTACATCGCCAGGCGTTCAAGCCCATAGGTCAGCTCGGTCGAAACTGGATCGCACTCGATCCCGCCAACTTGCTGGAAATAGGTGAACTGGCTGACCTCCATGCCGTCGAGCCAGACTTCCCAGCCGAGCCCCGAGGCCCCCAGGGTCGGACTTTCCCAATCATCCTCGACAAAGCGGATGTCGTGGCGCGAGGCGTCGATGCCGATCGCCGTGAGGCTGTTCAGATAGAGGTTCTGGCTGTCGGCCGGCGCGGGCTTCAAGATCACCTGCAGCTGGTAATAATGTTGCAGCCGGTTAGGGTT
>DATNJF010000288.1:0-26354 GCA_035604035.1 Allostellaceae bacterium
AATACTGGAACGCGGCATCATCTTGCCGCCGCAGACCATCGCCTAACGCCTGCCGACCTAGGGAAACGCGACGGTAGGAAATCGCCTTTGCCATTGACGCCTCGCAACACGAGGCCCCCAGATGGGGCCGGGTTCGTGTTCGTCAATAGGCTAGACGATGTTGATGGTGAGCCCGGTATCGGCCGCGTCCTTAGCCCAGACTTCGGTGGCCATTTCGAGCGCGGCCTTCGATGCGCCGTAAGGATGCGTGCCGACCCGGTTCATCGTGTCGAGCTTGGTCGTGACGTTGACGATGCGGCCCCAGCGCCGCTCGATCATTTCCGGCGCCACCCTCCGCGACAACCGGTCGGCGGCGAGGTAGTTGGTGGTGATGACGTTGTCGATGATCTCGTCGCCGACCATCCAGAAACGCTGCAGGCTGTTCCGCCGGAACCGCGCCGGGTCGATATAGGTGAAGGTGAGCCCAGCATTGTTGATGAGAATGTCGACCCGGCCGAAGCGCTCGCGAGCCGCCGTGACGACGCGATCGCACTCGCTCGCCTCGCGTAGATCGGCGACCAGCGGGTGAAATCGACTGCCGACGCCGAGATTTTCGGCCGCTTTGGTCATCTCGGCGACGTCGCTCTCGATATGGCCGGCCGCGACCACCTTGTGCCCGGCCTTCGCCAGGCCAAGACTCATCGCCCGGCCGAGCCCGCGCAAGCCGCCGGTGACTAGCGCGACTTGGTTTTCGCCATCGTTGGGCATAGCCCCCTCCCAGAATAACTCGTCCTTCCCGCGAAAGCGCGAACCCAGAGGCGAGCGACGTACCGGCTACCCTGGGTCCCCGCTTACGCGAGGGCGACGATATAAGATTGGCGTCGCCGCGGGGAGCTAGACCTGCGCCAAAGCCATCGGGTTGCCGCCGAATTCGGGCATGATCTCTTCGGCAAAGGTGCGCAAATGCGAGACCGAGGCGCCGGGCGCGGCGAAGAGCACGTTCTCAACTCCGCCGGCTTCGAGCCGTTTCAGCTGTGCGATGATTTCGTCGGTCGTGCCCAGCAGTGGCGCATCGTCGAGCTCGAACGCGTCAGCGTCGTCCTTGATCTGGTGATAGCGTTCCGCGCCCGGCCCACGCGCCAGATCGCCGATGTTCTTCAGAACCTCCCGCCGCGTCCTGATCGCCTGCTTGCGCTCCGACTCCTTGCGCAGGATCTGCAAGCCGCGGGTCACCCCGACCATCATCGGGTCATAGGTGCGGCCGACCGCCTTGCATTCCGCGCGGAACACCTTGACCCGGTCGATGATCACGTCGGTGGGGGCGATCTGATCGAGCAGCAAATTGTAGCCCTCGCGCGCGGCGCGGCGGATCGACTCGGCGCTGCCGGCGCCGAGCCAGAACGGTGGGTGCGGGCGCTGGATCGGGATCGGTTCAACGACAATGTTGTCGTAACTGTACCACTTACCCTTGTAGGAAAAACGCTTGCCGCCGGAGTTCCAGGCTTTACGAATCACCTCCATTGCCTCGTCGAAGCGCTGGGTCGCCTCATCCTGGGGTACGCAGAAGCCGGAGAATTCGTACGCGCGATAACCCTTGCCGACGCCGAAATCGAGGCGCCCGTTCGATAGCAGATCGAGCGTCGCCGCCTGCTCGGCGACGAGCACCGGATTGTGCCAGGGCAAGACCACCACCGCAGTTCCGAGACGGATCCGGTAGGTCCGCGCAGCGAGATAGCTCAGCAGATTGAGCGAGGCCGAGACCTGGCCGAAGCCGGTGAAATGATGCTCGACCAGGAACACGCTCGAAAAGCCAAGGCGTTCGGCTTCGACCACGTAGTTGATGAAATCGTGGTAGCCATCGCTGTCGCCGGCCGGACCGCCACGCGCCCGCGCACCACCGAAAAGACCGAACTTCATTTAGCTGCCCCTATCTGCCTTTGTGCTGACCGACGGTATTTGCGCCCGCCATAAGCCGGCGGCAAGTGGCGAGCGACGAACCCGCGCGGGCGCTGACCGGGCGCGACCATCCGCTTTCTCCGCCAGATCGCCAAAAACGCGACTCAGCGCAGCTCCTGGTGTGCGGTTTCCTTGAGCCGCCAGATCACCACCGACGACACGGCGGCCGCGGCGATCACATAAAGGCTCGGCGACAGCGGCGAGCCGGTGCGCTCGATCAGCCAGGTAGCGATATAGGGGGCGAAGCCGCCAAAGATCGCCACAGCGAAGCTGTAGCCGACCGACATCCACAACGCCCGCGTCCGGGTCGGGAAGATTTCGGCGATCGCCGCCGGGCCGGGGCCGGAGAAGAAGGCGATCAGCACACTGACGCAGATCTGCACCGGTAGGATCACCGCCAGCCGCGATCCCCACACGATCACCGCGAAAATCGGATAGGACAGGACGACAAAGCCGATCGTGCAGGTGAGCAGCATCGGCCGCCGCCCGACCCGGTCGGACAAATACCCCATGAGCGGGATCGCCAAAACCAACACGACGATGCCGGCGGTGCTCGACCACAGCGCCTCAACGCGACTGAGCCCAGCAAATTTCTGGGTGAAGGTCGGCATAAAGCTCAGCATCACATAGGAGGTCACGGTCCACAGGATGGTGAAGCCGAATGCGCGAGCCGCGAGCACCAGCCCCGATGTTTCCACCGGCGGCGGCGCCTCGCTCTGGGCGCGGCGAAAGGCCGGCGTCTCGGCGATATTGCGGCGCAGATAGAGCCCGACCGGCAGCAGCAGCCCGCCGAGCAGGAACAGCACGCGCCAGCCCCAATCCTGCATCGCTTCCGGGGCCAGCAAGGTGCTGAGCAATGCTGCGATGCCGGAGCCGAGGAGCAAGCCGGTGGAGACGCTCGCCTGATGAATGCTGCCGTAGAACCCGCGGTGGTTCTCGGGCGCCCATTCGACGATGAACGAAGTCGAGCCGCCCCACTCTCCACCGGTCGAGAACCCTTGCGCCAGCCGCGCCAGCACCAATAGCGCCGGCGCTACCCAGCCCAGCGTCTCGTAGCCTGGGATGAGGCCAATCGCGACCGTCCCGCCCGCCATCATCAGGATCGTCAGGATCAGCGCGAACTTACGCCCGCGCCGGTCGGCGAGCCGGCCGATGACGATGCCGCCCAGCGGCCGCGCCAGAAAGCCGATGCCAAACGCGGCGAAGGTCGAAAGTAGCGCGGCGATGTCGTCGCCGGCGGGAAAGAAGCGTTTGGCGATGATCGTCGCGACAAATGCGTAGGCCGAGAAATCGTACCATTCGAGGATATTTCCGATCACCGCCGCGCCGATCGCCTGACGGCGGCCGGCGCGCAGCTCGGCGGCGTCGAACCCCTCCTCCGGCGCAGCCTCTATCGCGCTATCGACCATCCGCGCCCCGGAAGCTCGGCGCGACCTCGCGCATGAAGAGGCTGAGGCTCTCGGCGGCGACCGCGTGCGGCATCGGGCCGAGGCGGAAGGTGCCGATGATGCCGCCGATGCCGAGCCGGTCGAGCGCCGCGACATCCTCGGCGACACGCGCCGGCGCGCCGTGGATGAGGCCTTCACCGCGTCCGGTACGCGCGCCCGGCAGGTCGCTCTTCGGCACGGCGATGCGCGCGCCGGTCTCGGCAAAGACTCGGTCGCGCAGCTCCGCGCGAGCGCGGGTCATCGTCTCGAAGGCGGGGATGCCGATCCGCGCGGCTTCCTCATCGCGCTCGGCGACATAGAAATTGCGCCACACCCAGCTCGCCGCGAGGTTCTTGGCGACCGCCGTGTCGTCGAAGCCAGCCTCGCCCATCGTCTGGCGGTATAGCTCGACGCGGCGCGCAGTGGTCTCGCGCGACTGCACATTCATCATGAAAGGCTTGCCCTCGCGCGCCAGCTCGACCAGCGAGGCGTCGCCCGAGGAGCCGCGAATGACAATGGGGTGCGGCTGCGTATAGGGACGCGGGCGCAGCATCGGCACCTGCAATTGCCAGAAGCGCCCGTCGTGCACGAACTGGCCCTCGGTCCACGCCTTGACCATGATCGCCTCGGCCTCGTCGAGCCGCGACTGCGCCTCGTGGTGGTCGATGCCGAAGCCCTGGTAGTCGTAAATGTTGTAGGAGCTGCCGCGGCCTAGTCCGACGATCAGCTTGCCTTTCATCAAATGGTCGAGCAGCGCCATCTGCTCGGCGAGGCGGATCGGGTGATGCAGCGCGGTCTGGATCACCGCGAAGCCGAGCCCGGCGTGCTTCAGCGACGCGGCGAGCGCGCCGGCGAGCACCATCGGGTCGGCGTAGACCGAAATGCCGTCGAAATGGTGCTCGGCGAGCCAGACCGTGTCGGCGCCGAGACTGTCGGCGAGCACCGCCTCGCGCAGCGTCTCGTCGATGACCAGGCCGTCGCGGGCCGGATCGCGGCTATCGGGAAAGAGAAACGTGCTGAACTTCACGACGGCTCTCCCGCTTCTCTCAGTGCCCTTGCCCCGACTTGATCCGGGCATCCACGTCTTCCGTATCGCCGGTCACCCATAAAGACGTGGAGCCCCGGGTCAAGCCCGGGGGAGGGGAAATCTTATCCGCAATCCAGCGGCCAAGCGCAGGATAGATTTCGGTCGATGGGGTGAAGTCGATGCGCGGGTGGCGGAACGGGACCCAGTGGAACCGCTCGCGGAACAAAGTACCGGCATGCGGCGGCGCGCTGTAGTCGTGGCGCGGCAGCGGCCGGTAAGCTTCTTCCCGCACCTGGATGTGGCGCAGATTGCCACGCTCCGAGGCGTAGAGGGCCAGCGCCTCACGCTTTAATCTGGCTTCGTCGCGGCTGGCTGTAAGTTCGACGACACCGCCGCGCGCATCGAGAAACCGGTTCGAGCGCACCTTGCCGCCGGCGTAGTTATAGGCGGCGAATTCCCACACCGGGAGACGGTCGCGAAAGCTGGCGGCGAGCGCGTTCGCCGCATCATGGTCCTGATGTGCACCCTCGAACGCGGTGGCCCACAGCTCGGTCGCCGCCACCGCGTCGATCGCGCGCTCGATGGATTCCGCCGCTTCGTCGAGATGCGAGACAAGGCGGCGCGAAGGGATGTCGGAGAATCCGCCAAGCCCGAACTGGAACAGCGCTGCCGTCCGCTCCGCCTCGTCGCGCCGGCGCGCCACGCGCGCTTCGTACCTGGCACGCTGCCACGGCCACAGCACCTCGCGCGGCGGCACCCCAGTCGTCAGAAAAACCGCCGAAATCTGCGCGCCTTCGCGCCGTGCCCGCAGTGCCGCGACGCTGCAGGAGACGATTTCGTCATCGGGATGCGGTGCCAGGATCAGGACCCGGCGGGCTGGGCTCAGTGCTGGTGTCCGTTGAGCCGGCACGAGGCGGCCTGCTGCCATACCGGGAACAGGTCCTCGATCACCACCTCTTCCCAGCTCGGCACCTCGGCCTCGATATAGGCGCGGGCCATCGCCCCCAGCTCGCGGCAGCGTGCCGGGTCGGCGGCCAACCCCGCGATCGCCGCGGCCCAGGCCGCCGCGTCGTCACCGGGCAGCACCCGCACTGCCGGGCAATCCGCCATCCGCACCGCGACGCCACTGCCAGCGGCGAGCAGCGTCGGCAACCCAGCGGCGAGCGCCTCGACCGCGGCGTTGCCGCTCTCGTCGATGGTCGATGGGAAGAGGAAGAGATCGGCCGAAGCCAAAGCGCGGGCGAGCTCGTCCTGCGACAGGACGCCGGGTAGGGTCACCGCGCCGCCAAGCTGTTCCAGCAAGCTGTCGTACAGATCGCCCTTGCCCGGGCAAAGCAGGTAGATCGGCAACCCGCGGCGCCGCGCCTCGGCGACCGCAGGAGCGAGCAACTGCACGTTTTTCCCGCTGTTGAGTTTGCCGGCATAGATCGCGACAAACTGGCCGGGCGGCAAGCCGAACCGGGTCTCGAGCCAGGCGCGGTCGCGCCGCGAGGGGCTGAACAGCGCGCGATCGAGCCCACGCCGCAGCGACACGCCGCAATGCCATCCTGCCGACTTCTCTTCGGGTGAGCCGCCATAGCTCGCCATCGCCATCGCCACCCGGCCGAGATGCCGCTGCAGTCGCCGCTGTAGCCGGCGGCTGACCAGCCCCGGCAGGTCAAGCCCCTGGCTCGCCAAGCGATACGCAGCGCCTCTGCCGAGCCAGCGACCGAGCAGATGATCAACCGTAATGCGAGCGTATTCGGGCGTGTTGGTGTGGATCGAGCTAACTACTGGCACGCCATGCCGACGCGAGAACCGCGTCGCGGTGCGCGCGTAGCAGAAATAGGCGTCCGTGGTGTGGATCACATCGTAGTCGGACAGCATCCGGGCCAGCCTGGGGTGCCATGGCGCAAGGTCGGTGTGGTCGGGAACGCTTCGCACCAGCCGCTTGGTGCTCAGCATCGGAGGCAGCAGCACATAGCGCACCGACGGCGACAACTCGATCCGCTCCAGCGCCGGGCCGTTGAAATGCACCGTGAGGTCGAGCCAGTCGCCAAATCCAGTCGCTGCCTCCGCGATCCGTTCCCAGCATTTCACGTGCCCGCCGGCGTCTTGGCTCCACGTGAGGTCCACCAGCACACCGACCTTGAGTGGAGATGACGAAACCCGGCCGGTGAAGCTCGCCGGTTCAAACCTGCCCTCGAGGACCGCCCCGTCCATATCTCCCACTCCGCTCGAAAGCGTCCGCCCTAAGTTATACGCAAGGTTGGGGCCGAACGTAGCCGCTAACGCACCGCAGTCGATGCATCCCTGCCCTGAACCTTTTCGCGCCGCTGCCAATTGCTCTAGTGTCCCGCCCGACGATCCGAGCGGCGCCGTTCGTAGCGCCCGCTTCACTTCAGCAACGAGGGCCTAGCGATGATCGATTTGCACTATTGGCCGACCCCCAATGGCAAGAAGGTTACCATCCTGCTCGAGGAATGCGGAGTCGAGTACAAGATCATCCCGTGCAATATCCAGCGCGGAGACCAGTTCTCCCCCGAATTCCTTAAAATGAACCCAAACCACCGCATGCCGGTCATGGTCGACCACAACCCGAAGGGCGGCGGCGCGCCGATCTCGGTCTTCGAATCGGGCGCGATCATGATGTACATCGCGGAGAAGGAAGGAAAATTCTGGCCGCAGGATCTGCGCGGCAAATACGTGGTTACCGAATGGGTGATCTGGCAGATGGCCAACCAGGGGCCTAAGCTGGGCGAGTGCGGGCATTTCCGCCGCGCCGGACCAGAGGCAGGCGACCTCACCTACGCGATCAACCGCTTCACCGACGAGGCCAACCGGCTCTACGGCGTGCTCAACAACCGCCTCTACAAAAACAAATACGTCGCCGGTGACGCGTACTCGATCGCCGACATGATCTGCTACCCGTGGACGGTCAACTGGAAGGCGCAGGGCCAAGACATCGCGGAATTCAAACACTTCAAGCGCTGGTTCGACGAGCTGAGCGCACGGCCGGCGGTGCAGCGCGGCCTCGCGGTCGGCGCCAACCTGCCGCCCGACCCGGCGACCCTGTCGGACGCGGAAAAGGCCGCGATCCGCAAGCGCATGTACAACCAGCGCGCCATTCCGGTGCCAGCGTAATACCCCGGAATGTCATTCCGGGCGCCGCAAGGCGGCGGGCCTGGAACCCATGCACACCGACGGATGTCGGCCGCGCGCCGCCACAAGACGCTTGTCCGGCGAGGTCATGTTCATGGGCTCCGGGTTCGCTGGTCGACGCGCCCCGGAATGACGTCGTCTATGGTACCGAGACCATGACCGAACTCCCGTCTCCCCGCGGACCCGTCACCCGCGCCATCCCCGATGGCGACGACCGCGAGCGGCTCGTCTGCGGCGAGTGCGGGTTCATCCTCTACGACAATCCGAAGATCGTGGTCGGCTCGGTGGCTCGATGGGGAAACAAGATCCTGATGTGCCGGCGGGCGATCGACCCACGAAAAGGATTCTGGACGCTGCCTGCCGGATATCTCGAGATCAACGAGTCGACCCGCGCCGGCGCCGAGCGCGAGGCCTGGGAAGAGGCGCGCGCGAAAATCGCGATCGAGAGCCTCTTGGCGATCTACGACATCACCCGCCTCTCCCAGGTTCAGCTCATCTACCGCGCCAAGCTTCTCGACCCCGCGGTGTCGGCGGGCCCTGAAAGTCTCGAGGTCGCTCTCTTCGGCTGGGACGAAATCCCGTGGGACGACATCGCCTTCCCCTCGGTGCGCTGGGCGCTCCATCACGAGCACGAGGTCGAACAGGGCGGCGACCCGACGCCGCGCGGCAACCCGCCGCCGGACGATCCCGCCGCCCCGCAGGGGCTATAGCTAGCCCTCTAGTCCGACCAGCCCGCGCGCAAAGGCATAAGCCTCGAACGGGCGCAAATCCTCGGCCCCTTCGCCGATGCCGATGAGGTGGATGGGGATGCCGTATTTCTCGGCGAGCGACACCAGCACGCCGCCTTTCGCGGTGCCGTCCAGCTTGGTCATGACGATGCCGGTGACGCCGACCACCTGGCGGAAAATCTCTGCCTGGGCATGGGCGTTCTGGCCGACCGTCGCATCCAATACGAGCAACACCGAATGCGGCGCAGCGGGGTCGAGTTTCTTGACCGAGCGCACCAGCTTCTGCAATTCGGCCATCAGATCGGCCTTGTTCTGCAACCGGCCGGCGGTGTCGATCAGCAGCACGTCTGCGCCTTCATTCTTCGCTTCGACGAACGCGTCGTAAGCGAGCCCGGCCGCGTCCGAGCCATGCGGGCGCGTGATGACGCGGCTTCCGGTGCGCTGGCCCCAGACCTGCAGCTGTTCGACCGCGGCGGCGCGAAAGGTGTCGCCGGCGACGAGCACGACCCGGCGACCCTCATCGCGGTATTGGCGCGCCAGCTTGCCGATCGTCGTCGTCTTGCCGCTGCCGTTGACCCCGACGACGAGGATGACAAACGGCTTCTTCGCCGGGTCGTAGCGCAACGGTTTCGCCACCGGCTCGATCAGCCGCGCCACCTCGGCGGCGAGCGCGGCGCGCACCTCCTCGGGCGAGACCTCCTGGTTGAAGCGGGTGCGGCGCAGCACCTCGACCACCTCCTCGGCGACCCCGACGCCCATGTCGCTGGCGATCAGCAGCTCTTCGAGTTCGTCGAGCGCGGCGTCGTCGAGCCGGCGGCGGAGGAAGATCTGGTTGATGCCCTCGGTCAGCGCCGACGAGCTTTTCGACAGCCCGGCGCGCAGCCGGGCAAACCAGCCGCGCCGCTCTTCGCTCATTTGTTCACCCTGGGCGGCACTCCGACCAGCTTGCCGCCGGTGATGCCGGTGAAGCGCATCTCTCGGATGCCCGTGATCTCCGGCGGGCAAGCGACCGCGGCGTAGAACGCCGCGCGGCCGCTGCCGGGCTTTTCGATCAGCACCTCGCCGGTCGTGCCGATCCGCCGCGCCAAATCGGCTGCCGCCGCCGCCGTGCCCGCTTGTCGCAGCCGCGCCGCGCGCTCGCGCACGATTTCAGGCGCCACCGCCGGCATCCGCTCCGCCGGGGTGCCCTCGCGCGGGCTATAGGGAAAGACGTGCAGGAAGGCGATTCCGCACTCCTCGACGAGGTCGAGGCTCCGCTGGAACATCGCCTCGTCCTCGGTGGGGAAGCCGGCGATCAAATCGGCGCCGATCGCTACCTCGGGCCGCAGTGCACGGGTGCGTCGCGCGACCGTAATGGCGTCGGCGCGACGATGGCGCCGCTTCATGCGCTTCAAAATCAGATCGTCGCCGGCTTGCAGTGACAGATGCAGATGCGGCATGAGGCGCGGTTCGTCGGCGAACAGCGCCCACAGATCGTCGTCGATCTCGCTCGGATCAAGCGAGGACAGGCGCAGCCGCGCCAACTCGGGCACAGCGGCGAGGAGCTGCCGCGCCATCGCGCCAAGGCTCGGCCCATCGGGCAAACCGGCGCCATAGGCGGTAAGGTCGACCCCGGTCAGCACGATTTCGCGCGCGCCGCTTTCGACTAGCGCCCGCGCCTGGGCAATGACATCGAGCACCGGCACCGACCGGCTCGGGCCCCGCGCGTAGGGGATGATGCAAAATGTACAGCGATGGTCGCAGCCCTGCTGCACCTGGAGGTAAGCGCGGGCGCGAACCGACCCCTCACCCTCCCACGGCTTCGCCGCAGGTCCCTCCCTCTCCTCGCTCGCGGGGAGGGGGTTGGGGTGAGAGGCAAATGTCCTGTAGCTCTCCGCCTTAAGTTTCGCCGTGTTGTCGAGCACCAGATCGACTTCCGCCATCGCCACGTAACGAGCCGGGGACAAGGTCGCGGCGCAGCCGGTGACGATGATCCGCGCGGCGGGATTTTCGCGGCGGGCGCGGCGGATCGCCTGGCGCGCCTGACGCTCGGCCTCGGCGGTGACCGCGCAGGTGTTGACGATGATGGTGTCGGTGAGCCCGGCCTCGCCGGCGGCGTGGCGGATGATGTCGCTCTCGAAGGCGTTGAGCCGGCAGCCGAAGGTGACGATCTCGGGCGCGGCCATCCTCAGCCCCCGAGCAATGCCGCGTCGAATGTACCGTCGTAGGGCAGTGCCACCGGGCCGGTCATCAGCACGTGCCCGTCGCCGCGCCATTCGATCTCGAGGCTGCCGCCGTCGACGACGACGGTGGTGCGCCGCCCGGTAAGACCGCGCCGGCACGCCCCAACCAGCGCCGCGCAGGCGCCGCTGCCGCAAGCCAGGGTGAGGCCGGCGCCGCGCTCCCAGACGCGCAAGCGGATCGCGCCGTCGCTCCGCACCGTCGCCACGCCGATATTAGCGCGCTCGGGAAACAGCTTGTCGCGCTCCAGCGCCGCACCGAGCCTGCGAAGATCTTCGGTCTCGATCCCCTCGACGTCGGCGACGAAAAAGGTCGCGTGCGGGTTGCCCATGCTGGTGCAAACGGGCTCCGACAAGGGGCCGAGCACGAGGTCGACGTGCAGCGTGTCCATCTCGCGCGCCAGCGGGATGTCGCGCCAGCCGGTCTTGGCCTCCCCCATATCGACCGTAACGTGGCCGTCGCTCAGTATCTCGCCGTCGAGCAGCCCGGCCACTGTCTCGATGCGCAGTGACCTAACTCCGGTCTCCGCGGCGATCAACGCAGCGATGCAGCGGGTGCCATTGCCACAAGCCTCCGCCTCGCCGCCGTCGGGATTGAAGATGCGCAAAAAGACCTGCGCGCGCGGGTCGCGCGCCGGTTCGAGCAGCAGCAGCTGGTCGCAGCCGATCCCAGTGCGGCGGTCGGCGAGCACACGAGCGCCCGCGGCGTCGATCCGCACCGGGTCGCGGCGTTGGTCGAGCACGACGAAATCGTTGCCGAGCCCGTGCATCTTGCGAAACGGAATACGCGTCATCTCGCGCTTATATGGCGGCGCGGCAGGCCCTGTCCAACGCGCTGCTGCTGCTTACCTCATCCCCGAGCACGGTGATGCGTGCTGCTGACACGCGTGGTGTGGCTCGCCCCCGCGTGCTTGGCATGGCTCGGCGGTCCACCACGCCCGGCGATGTGGGTGCGCGTGTGATCGCGCGCCGCCACCGGATGACGGCCGCCCCGCATATGCGCGGCGAGGTGCATGCGGCCATGGCCGGTTGCGACATGTCGGCCTCGCGGCACCGGGGACGTCGTGACGGTGTCGAGCTGGCGCGGCGCGGTGGCCGGGTTCGGATAGAGATCGACCCGGCGCGATTCGGCCGGGCCGCCCATCATCGGGCCGGCTTCGTTGCTGAAATAATTCGGCACCGACGCCGGAACGCGGAAGTTTTTCGAGCCGTTGCCGGTTTCGGCCAGCGCTGGCCCGACAAGAAGGACCACCACGATCAGCCAAAGAGCGATGGGCCCAAGAGCGCTCTGGACCGCCCGCGTAGCGCTGTGCATCAGGCTCTGTAGCGTAAGAACGGCGAAAAGGGGAGCAAAACCGGTTCGCCCGCCGCGCCGCTCAACCTAACGCCGACGCGCCTGCCACTCCGCGAACGTCATGCGATCCATCAGGAACAGATCGCTGGTGCGCGCGTACCAGCCACGGCCGTGCATGCGGCCGATAAGCCCGATCTTGTCGGTTTTGACGTAGAGCTTTTCCATATCCATCAAATCGTCGCGAATATGGATGTGGATGACTCGGCCGACCTCCATCGTCGAATTGCCGCCGAGGCTCAACCCGGTGATGCGCTTGCACTCGAAGCTCACCGGCGATTCAGCGATGCGCGGCGGCTTGACCCCAACCGACGGCACGGGAGTGAGCTTGGCGGGCTCGAGCTCGCCGATCTCGGTGGGGAAATCGACCGCGCAGATGTTCATCCGCTCGGCCAGCGCCTCGTCGACCAGGTTGACGACGAACTCGCCGGTGTCGCGGATGTTCTGCTCGGTGTCCTTGTAGCCGCCGCCTTCAGGGCCGGCGCCGTTGATGCCGAGCACCACGACCGGCGGGTCGGAGCTCATCGCGTTGAAGAAGCTGAACGGCGCGGCATTGACGTTGCCCTTGAGGTCGACCGTCGTCGCCAGCGCGATCGGCCGCGGCACCACGGTGCTGATGAGGAGCTTGTAGCCGTCCTGCGTCGGCATCTTGCCGAGGTCGAAATGCATGGGCTGGGTCTCCGCTCTTTCCGCGACGGTCAGATATAGCGGGAATTTGTTCTCCGGGCACCCGCCCTGCCGATCGTGCCCGATTTCGCCCTGGGATGAATATTGCCGCTCACGGATCGTTGTAAAAATCACCGGCTGTAAAATTGCCAGCAGGCCGGGCAATCGAGAGTGGTATCGTTATCGTTCCCCTCGGGAGGAAGAAAATGAAATTCCGGCCAATAATGAGCCTGTCCGCGGCGGCTATGGCGGTATTGTTGCTGACGGCGGCTGGCGCGTTTGCCGAAAATGCCACCACCCCCAATTCGTGCCCCGCCGGCCAAGTCTTGGTGGCCGGCAAGTGCACGATCCCAAATTCGATCAACTACAATTCGAGCAAGTCGAACACCGGCAACATCGCCCCGAGCCCCACCGCGCCGTGCCCAGCCGGTCAGGTCATGGTGGCCGGCAAGTGCACCGCCCAGCACAACTAGGCGGGTAGCGGGTAGCGCGTGGGGCGGAAGAGCGAAGCGTATTCCGCCGATGGCGTGGGACGGCGATTTGGCGGAAGGCGCTGCGCTTTTCCGCCCTACACGGCACCCGCGGCCTCGATCAGAATCGTCAGCTTGAAATCGGTGTGGCCGGCGAGTTCGAAGGTCACCTGCTCGTAGCGCAGGAACCCGTCCGTCGGGTGGTTGAAGGTGCGTTCGCCGCCCTCGCGGCCGAGGACGCCGTGCTGTTCCCACATCCGCGCGAACTCCGCGCTGTCGCGGCTAAGCTCGTCGATCAGCAGGCGTAGCGCGCGATCGTCGAGATGCGAGGCATAATGCGCGCGGAACTCCGCGGTGACCCGGCGCGCGCGATGCTCCCAATCGCAAATCAGCGAGCGAGCGCCCGGCTCGAGGAAGATGAAGCGCAGCAGGTTTCGCTCGCCATTGCCCTTTGCGGGCCGGTCGAGCCAACCGGTGAACAGCCGCTCGGCCGCCGCATTCCAGCCCCGCGCCTCCCAGTTGCGGTCGAGGATGTAGGCGGGCGCCGCGATCGCCCCGACGCAAGCGAGCACCGCCGCCGGCAGCTCGTTGTCGTCGCTGTCGCCGGGGCTGGGGTCGCGCTTGCCGGCCAGCTCGAAGAGATAAGTCCGCTGCGCCCGGTCGAGCCGCAAGGTGCCGGCGAGCCGTGCCAGCGCGTGCGGCGACACCGAGACGTCGCGCCCCTGCTCGATCCAGGTGTACCAGGTGGTGCTGAGCCCGGCGAGCTGCGCCACCTCCTCGCGCCTGAGGCCGGGCGTGCGCCGCCGCGCCGCGATCATCCCTGCCTCAGGCGCCATCCGCTCGCGCTGTGCGCGGATGAAATCGCCCAATTCGCGCCGTCGCGCGGGTATTTGCGCTTCGAACATGGTGCCATTTATACCAGGATGATTGGCCTCTTAAACGGGTATGATCGGACGACTATAAATGCCGGTCATGCACGCGCAATTGACAGCCGCCGGCCCGAGGGCTAGCGTCCGCCCGCGCTTCCGACAGAACCGTCGGAACCCTCCCGTGATCGGGAGGCGGCTGGTCCGCGAGTTTCGCGCACCGGCTTGTTTCGCGTCGCAGGCGCGGGAATAGGCATGTTCGACACGCTTACCACTCGACTGGGCGACATCTTCGACCGGCTGCGCCGCCGCGGCGCGCTGAGCGAGGATGATGTCGGCGCGGCGATGCGCGAGATCCGCGTCGCGCTGCTGGAGGCCGACGTCGCGCTGCCGGTGGTGCGCGACTTCATCGCCGCGGTTCGCGAGAAGGCGGTCGGACAGGACGTGATCCGCTCGGTCACACCGGGCCAGATGGTGATCAAGATCGTCCACGACCACTTGGTCCAGACGCTCGCCGGGGATGGCGGTGAGGGCAATCTCGATCTCAACGCCCCGGCGCCGGTCGGGATCATGCTGGTCGGGCTGCAAGGCTCGGGCAAGACCACCACAGCGGCCAAGATCGCGCTGCGCCTCAAGACGCGCGAGCGCAAGAAAGTGCTGATGGCCTCGCTCGACGTGCAGCGGCCCGCGGCGCAGGAGCAATTGGCCCAGCTCGGCAAGCAGATCGGCGTCGAGACCTTGCCGATCGTCGCCGGCGAGCGGCCCGTGGCGATCACCCGCCGCGCGCTCGATGTAGCGCGCCGCGAGGGCTACGACGTCGTCATGCTCGACACCGCCGGCCGGCTCCACGTCAACGAGGAGCTGATGCTCGAGGTCGCGGCGGTGCGCGAGGCGGCCCAGCCGCACCAGACTATTTTGGTGGCGGACGCGATGACCGGCCAGGACGCGGTCAATGTCGCCAAGGAGTTCGGCGAGCGCGCCGGCGTCACCGGCATCGTGCTGACCCGCGTCGATGGCGACGCGCGCGGCGGCGCGGCGCTGTCGATGCGCGCGATCACCGGCAAGCCGATCGTCTTCATGGGCACCGGCGAGAAAGTCGACGCGCTGGAGCCGTTCCACCCCGAACGCATCGCCGGCCGCATCCTCGGCATGGGCGACATCGTCAGCCTGGTCGAGAAGGCGGCGGAGACCGCCGACCAGGACGAAGCCGAAAAGCTCGCCCGCAAGCTCGAAAAGGGCAATTTCGACCTCGACGACCTCGCTGGTCAGCTGCGCCAGCTGCGCCGCATGGGCGGGATGTCGAGCATGCTCGGCATGCTGCCGGGGATCGGCAAGATCAAGCGCCAGATTGATGCGGCGAATATCGATGAGAGCGTCATCAAACGCCAGGAAGCGATCATCGGCTCGATGACCAAATCCGAGCGCAAGAACCCGAACTTGCTCAATGGCTCGCGCCGCCGCCGCATCGCCACGGGCTCGGGGACGACGGTGCCGGAAGTCAACCGGCTGATGAAGCAATACCAGGACATGTCCGGGATGATGAAGCGGATGAAAAAGCTCGGGCAGAAGGGAATGATGCGCCACGGCATGTCGGCGCTGATGCCCGGTGGATTCAGATAGTTCAACCTGTTACGGCGAGAGGCTAATACGAGATGAGAGGTTTTACATGGCATTGAAAATCCGCCTGGCGCGCGGCGGCGCGAAAAAGCGGCCGTTCTATAGCATCGTCATCGCCGATGCGCGCAGCCCACGCGACGGGCGCTTCATCGAGAAGGTCGGGACCTACAACCCGATGCTGGAGCGCGACCACGCCGACCGCATCACCCTGAAGGAAGAGCGGCTGAAGCATTGGCTCGGCGTCGGCGCGCAGCCGACCGAGCGGGTCGCCCGCTTTCTCGGCAATGCGGGGTTGATGGCCAAGCCGGCAGTCCGCGAGACGCCGCAGAAATCGGCGCCAAAGAAGAAGGCGCAGGAGCGCGCCGCCTCGGTCGCGGAAGCCGCCGGCGAAGCTGCGGGTAGCGCCGCTTAGGCGAACGGTAAGGTGCGATGACGATCGAGGCTCACAATAAGGTAGCGGCGGGGAAATCCGGCGAGCCGCGCGTGTGCCTTGGCGTCGTCGGGGCGCCGCACGGGGTGCGTGGCGCGGTGCGGATCAAGAGCTTCACCGGCGAGCCGGCGGGGATCGCCGGCTACGGTGCACTCGAGGACGAGAGTGGCGCGCGGCAATTCACCTTGAAGGTGGTCGGCCCCGCCAAAGGCGACGGCATGGTAATCGCCACGCTGTCCGGTGTCAGCGACCGCGAGCGCGCCGAGGCTTTGCGCGGGCTCAGACTCTACGCGCCGCGCGCGGTGCTGCCCGCGACCGAGGACGAAGACGAGTTCTACTACGCTGATCTCGTCGGCCTCGCTGCCGTGATGGAAGACGGCACGCGGCTTGGCACGGTGATCGCGGTGCACGATTTTGGCGCCGGCGACATGCTGGAGATCGAGCGCGACGCCGGCCAGCCGGTGCTGGTGCCGTTCACCCGCGCCGCGGTGCCGGTTGTCGATCTCGCCGAACGCCGCGTTGTTCTCGACCCGCCCGCCGGCCTCATCGACCCGCCGCGTCGGGCAAAAGCCCGAGAGCTCGCATGACCTGGCAGGCGACCGTTCTTACGATCTTCCCGGAGATGCTGCCGGGCCCGCTCGCGCATTCGCTCGCTGGAAAGGCGTTGGGCGCCGGCCTGTGGCAGTTTATTGCTATCGATATCCGCGATTTCGCCACCGACAAACACCGCTCGGTCGACGACGCGCCGTTCGGCGGCGGGCCGGGCATGGTGCTGCGCGCCGATGTGCTCGACCGCGCCATTGCCGGCGCCGGTGGGGTCGGCCCGCTGATCAATCTGTCGCCGCGCGGCAAGCGGCTCGACCAGGCGCGGGTGCGCGAGCTGGCGGCCGGCCCCGGCGTGCGCCTCATTTGCAGCCGCTTCGAAGGGGTCGACGAGCGCGTGCTCGACGCCCATGAGGTCGAGGAAGTCAGCCTCGGCGATTTCGTGCTATCGGGCGGCGAGCCGGCAGCAATCGCGCTGATCGACGCCTGCGTGCGGCTCCTGCCCGGCGTGGTCGGCGATGCCGAGGCTCTTGCGGAAGAGAGCTTTGCCGAGGGGCTGCTCGAATACCCGCACTATACGCGGCCGCAGGTTTGGGAAGGCCGCACTGTGCCCGACACGCTGGTGTCGGGCGATCATCAGCGGGTCCGCGCCTGGCGCCGGGCCCAGGCGGAGCTGCTGACCAAGCAGCGCCGCCCGGATTTGTGGGAACGCTATTGTGCCGCGGAGCCGGAGACGACCGGCAGCGGTGGGGAGATCAGACGATGAATCTGTTGCAGACCCTGGAAGCCGAGCAGCTGGCAAAGCTCGCCGCAGCCCGTCCCATCCCCCGCTTCGATCCCGGCGACACCGTGCGCGTCAGCGTCAAGGTCGTCGAAGGCGAGCGCGAGCGCATTCAGGCTTTCGAGGGCGTGTGCATCGGCCGCAAGAATGCCGGGATCAACTCGAACTTCACCTTGCGCAAGATTTCCTACGGCGAGGGGGTGGAGCGCATCTTCCCGCTCTATTCGCCGCGCATCACTGCGATCGAGGTGGTGCGGCGCGGCGCCGTCCGCCGCGCCAAGCTCTATTACCTGCGCGGCCGTACCGGCCGGTCAGCGCGCATCGCCGAGCGCTCGCGCGACCAGCTGCAGCGCGAGGCCGAAGCCGAGGCGAAGTCCTGATTTCCCGGGAGTAGTACCGATGCCGCAACCCAAGACGCTGTTCGATAAGATCTGGGACGCCCATGTCATCGCCCCGCAGGGCGAGGGCACGTACCTCATCTATATCGACCTGCATTTGATCCACGAGGTGACGACGCCGCAGGCCTTCGAGGGACTGAAGCTCGCCGGGCGCAAGGTGCGCCGTCCCGACAAGACGATGGCGGTCGCCGACCACAACATTCCGACCACCAACCGCAGCGCCGGCGTCAACGGCATCATTGAGCCCGACTCGAAAATCCAGGTCGAACTGCTGGAGAAGAACGTCAAGGAATTCGGCGTTCCGTATTTCCCGATCACCAGCCTCGACCAGGGCATCGTCCACGTCATTGGCCCGGAGCAGGGCCTGTCGCAGCCGGGCATGACCATCGTCTGCGGCGACAGCCACACCGCGACGCATGGCGCAATGGGCGCGCTCGCCTTCGGCATCGGTACCTCGGAGGTCGAGCATGTGCTCGCCACCCAAACGCTGATCCAAGCCCCGGCCCAAAACATGCTGATCGACGTCAACGGCGCGCTCGGTGCCGGCGTCAGCCCCAAGGACGTGATCCTCGCGATCATCGCCAAGATTGGCACCGCCGGCGGCACCGGCCATGTTTTTGAATATGCGGGCAGTACCTTTCGAGATATGTCGATGGAAGGACGCATGACGGTCTGCAACATGTCGATCGAGGCCGGCGCCCGCGCCGGTCTGGTCGCGCCCGACGAGAAGACCGTCGCCTACGTCAAAGGCCGCCCGTTCGCGCCCAAGGGCGCCGCCTGGGAGCAGGCGGAGGCCTATTGGCGCACCCTCCCCTCCGACCCCGGGTCCAAGTTCGACAAAGAGGCGCATCTCGCCGCCGCCGACATCGCGCCGCACGTCACCTGGGGCACCAACCCCGAGCAGGCGGCGCCGGTCACCGGTCGCGTCCCCGACCCGGCGCAGATCGACGATCCGTTGAAGCGGGCCGCCGTCGAGCGGGCGCTGCAATACATGCAGCTTGCGCCCAACACGCTCCTCACCGACGTGCCGGTGCAGCGTGTCTTTATCGGCTCGTGCACCAACAGCCGGATCGAGGATTTACGCGCCGCCGCCGCGATCGCCAAGGGCCGCAAGGTCGCCGATGGCGTCACCGCGCTGGTTGTGCCGGGCTCCGGTCACGTCAAGCACCAGGCCGAGGAGGAAGGGCTCGATCGCATCTTTGTCGAGGCCGGGTTCCAGTGGCGCGACGCCGGCTGCTCGATGTGCATGTCGATGAACGACGACAAGGCGATGAACGGCGAGCGCGTCGCCACCACCTCAAACCGCAATTTCGAAGGCCGCCAAGGCAAGAACGCCAAGTCGCATCTGATGGGCCCGGCGATGGCCGCCGCCGCCGCGATCACCGGCCATCTCAGCGACGTGCGGCAGATGGGTTGAGAGGAAACTCTGATGGATAAATTCACCACCCTGAGCGGCGTCGCCGCGCCGCTGCCCATTCACAACCTCGACACCGACAAGATCTTTCCGGCGATCTACTTGAAGACGATCAAGCGCACCGGCCTGGCGCAATTTCTGTTCCAGGAAATCCGCTTCCGGCCCGACGGCTCGGAGAACCCGGATTTCGTGCTCAACCAGGCGCCGTACCGCAAGGCGCAGATACTGATCGGCGCCGAGAATTTCGGTTGCGGGTCAAGCCGCGAGCACGCGCCCTGGGCGCTGCTCGACTACGGCATCCGTTGTGTGATCGCGCCGAGCTTCGCCGACATTTTCTATAACAACTGCTTTAAGAACGGCATCCTGCCGATCAAGGTGCCGAAGGAAATCGCCGACGAGCTGATGGAAGACGCCAAGAAGGGTGCCAACGCGGTGATGACGATCGATCTCGAGGCGCAGACCATCTCGCGGCCGGACGGCGAGAAGGTGCATTTCGAAGTGGACGCCTTCCGCAAGCATTGCCTGCTGAACGGGCTCGACGATATCGGCCTCACCGAGCAGAAGGAGACCGACATCGGCGCCTACGAACAGAAGGCGCAGATGCAGCGCCCGTGGCAGTTCGGCATGACCCAGAAAGGGGCCTAAGGCGTGGTTCAGAGCGGACCTTCCAACCGCAAAGTCCTGGTGCTGCCGGGCGACGGCATCGGTCCCGAAATCATGCGCGAGGTCATGCGCGTGATGGAGTTTTTCGACCGCCGGCGCATCGCCAGCTTCGAAGTCAGCGAGGGGCTGGTAGGCGGCTCGGCTTACGACGCCGACGGGGTGCCGCTGACCGACGCGACCCTGGCCCGGGCGCAGGCCGCCGACGCCGTGCTGTTCGGCTCGGTCGGCGGGCCGAAATGGGAGAAGCTGCCGTTCGAGCTGCAGCCCGAGCGCGGCCTCCTCAAGCTGCGCAAGGAGATGGACCTTTTCGCCAATCTGCGCCCGGCGCAGGTGTTCGAGGCCTTGGCCGACGCGTCGAGCCTCAAGCGCGAGCTGGTCGCCGGCCTCGATCTCCTCATCGTGCGCGAGCTGACCGGCGGCATCTATTTCGGCGACCCGCGCGGCATCGAGACGCTGCCCGACGGCACCCGCCGCGGCATCAACACCGAGGTCTACACCGAGGCCGAGATCGAGCGTGTCACCCGCGCCGCCTTCGAGCTGGCGCGCAAGCGGCAGAAACGGCTCTGCGAGGTCGACAAGGCCAATGTCATGGAGTCGGGCATCCTGTGGCGCGAGGTCGCCAACCGCATCAAACCCGACTACCCCGATGTCGAGCTCTCCTTCATGTACGCCGACAATTGCGCGATGCAGCTGGTGCGCGCGCCGAAACAGTTCGACGTCATCGTCACCAGCAACCTGTTCGGCGACATCCTTTCGGACTGCGCGGCAATGCTGACCGGCTCATTGGGAATGCTGCCGTCGGCCTCATTGGGGGCGGCCGACGCCACGGGGCGGCGCAAGGCGCTCTACGAGCCGGTGCACGGCAGCGCCCCCGACATCGCCGGCCAAGGCGTCGCTAACCCGCTCGCCTCGATCCTCTCCTTCGCGATGATGCTGCGCTATTCGTTCGACCTCGGCGACGAGGCCGATCTGGTCGAGGCATCCGTGCGCAACGCGCTCGGCTCCGGCGTGCGCACCGGCGACATCGCCCGCGCCGGCCAGACCCGCGTCTCGACCCGCTCGATGGGCGACGCGGTGCTGCACGAACTCGACAAGGCGGTTTAGCCGCGGGTCTTCGCGTAACCCGCTCGCTTCAAGCTCTCCGCAATCTCGCCGAGGATGGCCGGGTCGTCGATCGTCGCCGACATGCGGTAGTCCTCGCCGTCTGCGATGGCGCGCATCGTGCCGCGCAGGATTTTCCCCGAGCGGGTCTTCGGCAGGCGCTCGACCACCAGCGCCGCCTTGAAACTGGCGATCGGACCGATCTTCTCGCGTACCAGCGCTACTGCCTCGGCCTCGATCTCCTCAGGTGCCCGCGCAACCCCTGATTTGAGCACGAGCAGCCCCAGCGGCACCTGGCCCTTGAGCGCATCGGCGACCCCCATCACCGCGCATTCGGCGACATCGGGATGCGCCGCCAGCACCTCCTCCATCTCGCCGGTCGAAAGGCGGTGCGCCGCGACATTGATGATGTCGTCGGTGCGGGTCATCACCTGGATGTAGCCGTCGGCGTCGATGAACCCGGCGTCGCCGGTCTGGTAATAGCCGGGATACGTGGCGAGATAGGATTGCACGAAGCGATCGTCGGCCTGCCACAGGGTTGGCAGCGCGCCCGGCGGCAGCGGCAGCTTGATCGAGATCGCGCCGATCTCGCCCGGCCTGACTTCTCGCGCCTCACCGACCGCGTCCGCCTCGAGAACGCGCACGTCCCAGCCCGGCACCGCGCGGGTGCACGAGCCGTGCTTGACCGGCAGTTGCTCGATCCCCAGGCAATTGGCGCCGATCGGCCAGCCGGTCTCGGTCTGCCACCAATGGTCGATGACCGGCACTTTGAGCATCTGTTCGGCCCAGGCCACGGTCGGCGGGTCGGCCCGCTCGCCGGCGAGGAACAGCACGCGGAAGTTTGACAGGTCGTGGGTGCGGATCAGCGCGCCGTCGGGGTCTTCGCGCTTGATCGCGCGGAACGCGGTCGGCGCGGTGAAAAACACGCGCACCTTGTGCTCTTCGATGACCCGCCAGAACGCGCCGGCGTCGGGGGTGCCGACCGGCTTGCCCTCGTAGAGCACCGAGGTGCAGCCATGGATCAGCGGCGCATAGACGATATACGAGTGACCGACGACCCAGCCGACATCGCTCGCGGTCCAGAACACCTCGTCGGGTTTTACGCCATAGATGTTGCGCATCGACCAGGCGAGCGCGACCGCGTAGCCACCATTGTCGCGCACTACCCCTTTTGGGATGCCGGTCGTGCCCGAGGTGTAGAGGATGTAGAGCGGGTCAGTCGCCAGCACCGGCACGCAATCGACGGGATGCGCCGCAGCTTCCAACTCGTCCCAATCCTCGTCGCGGCTGGGGATCATCTCGGCTTTGCACATCGGCCGCTGCAGCACGACGCAGCTTGCGGGCTTGAACTTAGCCTCCTCGATCCCAGCATCGAGCAGCGGCTTGTAGGGGATGACCCGGTTGACCTCGACCCCACACGAGGCCGAGACGATGACCCGCGGCTTGGCGTCGTCGATGCGGGTCGCCAGCTCGTGCGCCGCGAACCCGCCGAACACCACCGAATGGACCGCGCCAATCCGCGCGCAGGCGAGCATCGCGATCGCCGCCTCCGGCACCATTGGCATGTAGATCAGCACCCGATCGCCCTTGACGACGCCGAGCCCCGCCAGCGCGCCGGCGAAGCGCGCCACCCGGTCGCGCAGCTGGCGATAGGTGAACGAGGCGAACGTATCGGTCACCGGGCTGTCGTAGATGATCGCCACCCGCTCGCCCCTGCCGGCGGCAACGTGGCGGTCGAGCGCGTTCCAGCAGGTGTTGAGCCGCGCCCCCGTGAACCAGCGGTAAAACGGCGGCCGGCTATCGTCGAACACTCGGTCCCAGCGCTTCTCCCAATCGATCGCCTCGGCGGCCTCGGCCCAGAACTCCTCTGGATGGTCGAGCGAACGGCGATACATCTCGGCGATGCCCATGGCCGACCTCCCTGCTAGTGGGAAATTCTCTGCCTCCGGAAACGCCTTGCCAAGCGGCTCGACACCCCGCGCCCTGCGGAGGAAAATGCCGTGCGAACCTTGGGGAGGGTGACATGGAACGCATCGCGCAGTGCCATTGCGGGCAATTGAAGGCGATCGCCACCGGCGAGCCCGAACGGGTCTATGTCTGCCATTGCAAATCCTGCCAACGGCGCACCGGCACCGTTTTTCATTGGGGGACGCGCTGGGAGAAGAGCCAGGTCCGGCTCGAAGGCCCCGAGAAGATATACGCCCGCAAGGGCGACAGCGGCTTCGAGTTGAACTTTCACTTCTGCCCGAATTGCGGCACCAGCATTCTGTGGGAAGGCGACCGCACGCCCGAATTTTGCGGCATCGCCGCCGGCTGTTTCGCCGATCTAGACTTTCCGGCGCCGTCTGGCTCGATCTATCAGGAGGCGATGCATTCCTGGCTCGCCCTCCCCTCGGTTGCCGAGCATCACGAGCGGGCCTTCCCGCCTCCTCCGGCGAGCTGACGATGAGCAACCCCTACGCGACCGGGCTCGATAAGAACGCGGCCAATTTCGTCCCGCTATCGCCGATCGGCTTCCTGCGCCGCACCGCGGAGGTCTACCCACAGCGCGCCGCGATCGTTTATGGCAACCGGCGACAGACCTGGCGCGAAACCCAGGCGCGCTGTCATCGCCTGGCGTCGGCCCTGGTGACGCAGGGGATCGGCCGCGACGACACGGTCGCGGTGATGTCTCCCAACCTGCCGGAGGGGTTCGAGGCGCATTTCGGCGTGCCGCTGGCCGGCGCCGTCCTCAACATGCTCAACATCCGCCTCGACGCCGACACCATAGCCTTTATCCTCCAGCACGGCGGCGCCAAGGTTCTGATCACCGACAGCGAGTTCGCGCCGGTGATCAAGGAGGCGCTGGCCCAGCTCGACGACAAGCCGCTGGTCATCGACATCGCCGATCCCGCCGCACCCGGTGAGCGTCTAGGAGAAATCGACTACGAGGGCTTCATCGCCTCGGGCGACCCTGATTTCGCCGGCGTCCTGCCAAGCGACGAATGGGACGCGATCGCGCTCAACTACACCTCGGGCACCACCGGCAACCCAAAGGGTGTCGTCTACCACCATCGCGGCGCCTATCTGGAAGCGTTCGGCAACATCCTCGTCTGGGGCATGCCGCAGCACCCGGTCTATCTGTGGACCCTGCCGATGTTCCACTGCAACGGCTGGTGCTTCCCGTGGACGGTGACGGCGCTCGCGGGAACGCATGTCTGCCTGCGCCGGGTTGAGGCCGGCGCGATCTACGACGCCATCGAACGCGACGGCGTTACCCATCTCTGCGGCGCGCCGGTGGTGATGAACATGCTACTCAATGACCGCGCCGCGGAGGGGCGCAAGCTGCCACGCGCCGTCAACATGATGACCGCCGGCGCCGCCCCGCCCGCCGCGGTCATCGAGGGGATGGAGAAAAAGGGTTTCAAGATCGCCCATGTCTATGGCCTCACCGAGGTGTTCGGTCCCTCGACCATCTGCGCCTGGCACGACGAATGGGACACGCTCGACGCCGAGGAGCGGGCCCGGCGCAAAGCCCGCCAGGGGGTCAATTACCCCGTGCTCGAAGGCTTGATGGTGGCCAACCCGGAGACGCTCAGTCCCGTACCGCTCGACGGTGAGACGATGGGCGAGGTCTTCATGCGCGGCAACATCGTGATGAAGGGCTACCTGAAGAACCCGAAAGCAACCAACGAGGCCTTCGACGGCGGCTGGTTCCACACCGGCGATCTCGCCGTCGCTCATCCCGACGGCTATATCGAGATCAAGGACCGCTCCAAGGACATCATTATCTCGGGTGGCGAAAACATCTCGACCATCGAGGTCGAGGACGTGCTCTACCGCCATCCAGCGGTACTCGAGGCCGCCGTCGTCGCCAAGCCCGACGAGCGCTGGGGCGAAACGCCCTGCGCGTTCGTCACCTTGAGGGAGGGTGCGGCGGCCGGGGCCGACGACATCATCGCTTTCTGCCGTCAGCACATGGCGCGTTTCAAGGCGCCGCGCGACGTTATGTTCGGCCCGCTGCCGAAAACCTCGACCGGCAAGATCCAGAAATTCGTCCTGAGGGAACGGGCGAAGAGCGCCTGACACCTTGGCAATTCACAGCCTGTTCGACCTGCTCGCGCTGCTTATGGCGCTCGCGGTCTATCGCCTCGTGCCAGTGGCGGCGAGCGGCGTGCCGGCGGAGCCTTGGCAAGTCCATCGGCTCTATATCGCCGCCGGCGCCGGCGGCGCGACGATCGGCGCCTATCTGTTCGGGTCCGCCAACCTCTGGCTCAGCGGCATCGATGGGGTAGCGCGCAGCATCGAGGGCGCGATCGCCGGCGGCATTATCGGCATCGAGGTGCTGAAATGGCGCGCCGGGGTTCGCGGCTCGACCGGGCTGCGCCTGGTGGCGCCGCTGGCGGCAGCAATCGCCGTCGGACGGCTCGGCTGCTTCTTCGCCGGGCTTGACGACATGACCTACGGCACGCCGACCGCGCTGCCCTGGGGCGTCGATTTCGGCGACGGCGTGCCGCGGCATCCCGTGCAGCTTTACGAAGCCGGCGTGATGGCGGCGTTTTTGGTCGCTTTCGTGCTCTTGCTGCGCCATGAAGGGGAGGCGTTGCGGCGAACCGGCTTCTATCTGTTCGTCGCGGTTTACGCGCTTCAGCGGTTCGGCTGGGAGTTCCTCAAGCCTTACGGCACCATCATCGGACCGCTGAACCTGTTTCATCTGCTGTCGCTGGCGCTGGTCGCCTACGCCGTCGTTTTTGCTCGCCGGGAGTTGTCCCAGCCATGTCGCTATCAACCGAGCTAGCCGCGCCGGGCCTTGCCGCCTCCCCGCCGCTGCGCAAGCCGCGGCCCTATATCTTCCTCGGGCAGACAACATCGCTGTGCGAGACCTGCGTCGCGCTTGTCCCGGCGAAGATCATTGAGGAAGGTGAGGCGGTCTATTACCTCAAGCGCTGCGCCGAGCACGGCGTACAGAAGACGCTTATCTCGACCGAGGCGAGCTATTGGAAGCGCTGCCGCGATTTTCTCAAGCCCGGCGACGTCCCGCTCAAATTCCACACCAGGATCGATAAAGGCTGCCCCTACGATTGCGGTCTCTGTCCCGATCACGAGCAGCACAGCTGCCTGGCGCTGATCGAGGTCAACGAACACTGCAACCTGACCTGCCCGACCTGCTTCGCCAGCTCGTCGCCGGCAAGAACCAGCCAGCGCAGCCTTGCCGAGATCGAGTCCATGCTCGATCTGCTGGTCGAGAGCGAGGGCCAGCCCGACCTGCTGCAAATTTCCGGCGGCGAGCCGACACTCCACCCGCAAATCCTCGACATCATCGCGGCGGCGCGGGCCCGGCCGATCCGCCACGTCATGCTCAACACCAACGGCATCCGCATCGCCAACGACCCGGAATTCGTCGCGGCGCTCGCCGAGATGAAGCGCGCCTTCGAGGTCTATCTGCAATTCGACGCGCTTTCGGCGAGCGCGCTGCAGACGATCCGCGGCGCCGATTTGCGCCGGGTTCGCGAGCGCGCGCTCGATGCGCTCGACGCGGCCGGCATCTCGACGACGCTCGTCTGCGTCGTGCGCAAAGGCGTCAACGACACTGAGATC